>JBFKXW010000013.1:0-18703 GCA_041637915.1 Pseudomonadales bacterium
ACGTCGGCTGGCAGAACTGTCGGAGGTCGCCGGGCTGCGCGAGCCGGGTGACAGTGATGCGGTGGCTGCGGACAAGTTCATTGCCCGCATTCGGGAGATGAATGAGAAGTTCAATATTCCGGAACAACTGGAAGCCTTGCAGGCGGCTGACATTCCGACCATTGCGGAAGCCGCACTGGATGAAGCGCGCTTCACCTACGCGGTGCCGCGCTACATGGACAAGCCAACCTGTGAGTCACTGGTCCGACAGATGCTGGTCGCCTGACCCGGAGCGACCGCCCCGCGATTATTCAGCGTGCGCCGATGGCGCGCATCTCTGATTCCACAGCGGGGCGGTCCATCGCTTCCAGCGGCAGTGCCACCATCGCCTCAATTCTGCCCACAAGCATCCGGAACGCTTTTTCGAAGGCAGCATGAATTTCTTCCGGCGAACCGGTCACGGCGGCCGGATCCTCCACCCCCCAGTGCGCAGTCGTGGGCTGACCCAACCACAGCGGGCAAGTCTCCCCTGCCGCATTCCCACAGACCGTCAACACGAAATCCATCTTTGGCGCGCCCGCGGCGGCGAACTCATCCCAGCTCTTGCTGCGCAAGCCCGCTGTACTGATGCCATGGCGCTGTAAAGTCTCCAGCGCGTAGGGGTTTACCCGGCCAGTCGGCTGACTGCCGGCACTGAATCCTGCGAAGCGAGCACCGCCGATCGCCGGATGATTGAGGGCGGCTTCCGCCATGATGGAGCGCGCCGAGTTTCCCGTGCACAGGAACAAGACCTGTTTTCTCTGCTGCGGCACTTCTTCCAACTCTCCCACCCGCGCCTTGTGGCGACTTGAATCCCGCACAGCGCCGCATCGGGCAAAACACGGCCGCTACTTTTCTGGCTGGTCCGGCCGGATCAGCTCTGCCCCCGCGCGGAAAGATAGATACTATCCAGTGCGGCCTTGTACAGCAGGTTCTCCACACCCTCGTCGATTTCAATGCCAATCGCCGCGGCCTGAGCCCCCATTGCGCGTGCACGCTTTGCCAATTCTCCACGCATCCGCTCCAGCCCGGACAGATTACGGACCGTAAACGGAAGTTCAAAAAGTGGAATTTCTTCCTTCGCACAGAACCCGGTGACCCACACACGGTCTTCCTTTTTCAGGCGCAGATTGACGAGCAGGCGCGCACCTTCCGGGGAGAAATTCAGCATCTCTGCGTGCACGGCACGTTCCACGTCCGCATTTTCCTTCCGCACACGCAGCGCAACAACACGTGGTTGCTCTTCCTCCTCCACCACGAACTGAAGCGGCACGGTGATGTCATCCCGCGGGGACCGACGGCGGACTTCCTCTTCGGTCATCTCCACTTCGGCGATGGGCAGATTACCGAAAGATGCCAGCCCACTGGGCGCAGCAGCAGGTGCCTTCTCAGGCTCTTTCACCGATTCCTCTGATGGCGCCCTTGCAGGCTCCAGGGATGGTTCTTTCGGGGGTTCCTGCACGGGTGCAGACGGTGCCTTCTGCGGCGGCTCCGTCGCCGATACTGCCGGCGCTTTCCGGACGGCTTCCGCCTGTCTGGCGGATTCTGCGTCGCGTGCGGCTTCGGCTTTTCTGGCTGCCTCTGCTTCCCGGGCTGCCTCCGCTTTCTGCTCTTCGGCCTCCAGATTGTGCCGGATGATCTGGAGACACTCTTTCGTTGCATTCAGCAACACACGCGCATCATCCGGATCCATGGACAGACCATGCACATAAAGTTGCTTACCAACAAATCCCTTGGGACTTGGCCGCTTTGATGGAAAATCACGCCGGTCGACAATGATAGCGCTGACGTCCAGTTGTCTCTGGGTCGTGACCGCCAGATCACCCAGAATCTGCACCCGGGAACCCACTTCAAGCGGGTCGGCACAAACGATCCCGACACCGCCTGCATTCACGTCATAAAGAAAGCAGTCGATCGGACTGCCACAGCCTTCGAGGCTGATGTGCAGGTCCAATTGGGCAAACTGGTCCGGCGGCACCAGCACGAACATGCCAATGGGCGCGGGCACCCGGCGGCCGCCCCGCCGCCCTTGGTCGCGCCGTCGCTTTTCGGCCTCGGTTTCGAAGCGAACCGGCTCCGAGAAGCGGCGCATCAATGATCCAAACATGGGGCGAATCTGTCTCCCGGCCCGGTGGTATTACTGCGCCATGAATGGCGACACATCCGTTCGGTGGTTAAACCACCACAATACAATAGCAGTGGACGCGCGCACCATCGTCGTTTTCAGACAGGCGACGGCAGGCTACGCTGCAACGCACACACAGGAATCGGTTCCGGGAAGCCTTTCAGCGGCTCCGGCTCACGCATCTCCTGATGGATGGACATCTCCTCGTGCAACGCATCGGCCGTGCGGATATCCGCAAGAACCTCACCTGCCGCAGCCCGATCACTGAGCCGTGCCGCCAGATTGACCGGGTTGCCAACCGCCACATATTCAAGGCGACCAGCGCCCTTGAGCGTGCCGACTGTCGTATTGCCAGTCGCGATGCCCACACCGATGCCCAGTTCCGGCGCCTCCTCCTGCAACAGCGCGCTGCCCTGCTCTGCCAGATCCAGCGCCAGCCGCGCCGCACGGCTGGCATGGTCAGGCTGCGGTATCGGCGCACCAACGAGGATCAGCACGCCGTCACCGGCATGATCCTTGATCGTCCCGCCGTATTGCGCAGCAATGTCCCCCACCACCCGATAATATTTCTCCAGCACGTTCATCACCAGGTCGGAATTCTGAGTGCGTGCAAAGCGCGTAAAACCGCGCAGATCACAGAACACCACACTCAACACGCGACGCTCGCGCGACAGCGTTGTCTGAATACCCTGCACACGAACCAGTTCCGCCACCTCCGGAGACAGAAACCGGCTCATGAACTCGCCCCGCTGACTCTGAACAACCAGGAAACGAATGGACCCGGCCAGGTAGATCAACAGCCCGATGGTCATCAGCACCGGCACGTAGCGGTCTTCCATGATCAGTGCAATCAACAGGAAGGGCGCAGCGATCAACAGGGCGCGCAGCCGGATACGCTCGGCCCGGTCCACCCGGGTGACCAAAGCCACCACGATCGCGATGCCGGCCAACAGCAGCGCAGTCCCGAGCACCGGCGCAAAGATTGCCCATTCCAGGCCACTCACCTGTATGGTGCCCTCCCGGTCACTCATGGCCAACTCCGGGGCGACCAGCAAATAGCCCATCTGCAGGCCCATGAACACCAACACCAGAACCTGTGACGCGATAAACAAGGTTCGGATCGACCAGTGCGCGCCGGTACCGGAACAACTGACGCGTTTCCCCCATTCAATCCCGAAGAAGATACCGACCGCCTCCAGGAACTGGGCCGCCATGCCCACTGCAATACCGCTCTGGGTGCGGAAGTTGCCGTCGTAACCGGTCAGCAGCAAGCGCACACCCAATGCCAGCAGCGAGTAGGCCAGTGGCCGGCTGGTTGCATTGGCACGATCCAGTCTCAGAAAAATCAGGCCGCAACCCGCCGTCATGAGCCCCACCGGCAGGAACGCGTTGTCCAGCGCTAGCATGCAGCCACACCCCGGCGCAGGGAGTGGATCAATGGTTCGAACAGACAGACAGGAATCATGGGCGACAGCATCACGAATGGGCAGCAATCATGATGCAAGCATAGCCGCCCCGACCGGGGCGGCTATGGAGTCGACAAAACGGAAGCCGGTGGTGTTATCGGCGCCGGCTGATCGGAACGAACTTGCGATTCTCCGGGCCCGTGTAATGGGCAGACGGGCGGATAATCTTATTGTCCGTGCGTTGCTCGATGATGTGCGCACTCCAGCCCGCCGTCCGTGCCAGCACGAACAACGGCGTGAACATGGCGGTCGGCACGCCCATCATGTGATAGGAAACGGCGCTGAACCAGTCGAGGTTGGGAAACATTTTCTTGATATCCCACATCACCCCTTCCAGTCGCTCCGCGATGTCATACATCTTCATGGACTTCGCTTCCTGGCTGAGCCGGCGGGCGACATCCTTGATGACTTCGTTCCGGGGATCGCTGATGGTGTAAACCGGATGGCCAAAACCGATGATGACCTCCTTGCGCTCAACCCGCGCACGAATGTCGGCCTCCGCCTCATCCGGATTGCCATAGCGCTTCTGGATATCGAAGGCCACTTCGTTTGCACCGCCGTGTTTAGGGCCCCGCAGGGCGCCAATGCCGCCACAAATCGCGGAATACATATCCGACCCGGTCCCCGCCACCACGCGACAGGTAAAGGTACTGGCGTTGAACTCGTGCTCGGCATACAGGTTCAGGCTGGTATGCATGGCGCGGACCCAGCTTTCCGGTGGCGCCTCCCCGTGCAGCAGGTGCAGGAAGTGTCCGCCAATCGAATCGTCATCCGTCTCGACATCGATTCGCCGACCATTGTGACTGTAGTGATACCAGTACAGCAGCATGGACCCGAGACTCGCGAGCAGGCGGTCGGCGATATCCCGCGCACCCGGATGACTGTGATCGTCTTTTTCGGGCAGCACGGTCCCCAGCACCGATACACCGGTGCGCATGACATCCATGGGGTGCGCCGCTGCCGGCACGGCCTCCAGTGCGGCGCGTACCGCCGCCGGCAAACCGCGCATTGCCCGCAGCTTGGCCTTGTAGCCGACCAGTTCCGCCCGGGTCGGCAATTCGCCGTGCACAAGGAGGTGCGCGACTTCCTCAAATTCTGTGGCTTCCGCCAGATCCAGAATGTCATAGCCGCGGTAGTGCAGATCATTGCCAGAGCGACCGACCGTACACAGCGCTGTATTACCGGCAGCAATGCCGGAGAGTGCCACAGACTTCTTGGGCCTGAATCCGCCGGCCGGTGCCTCGTTCTTCACGCGTGCAGCAGCCGGCTTTTGGGTCGCGCTCTTGCGGGACGTTGCTTTCTTCGCAGGCGTGCGTCGCGCAGTCTTGGATTGAGCCATGCGGGTCTCCTCGGTGGAACTATCGGGGCGGACACATCGGGACCGGTCCGGCATGCCGGCGGTGCGTCGTATCACGCAGGAGAGCGCAAGGTAGCGCAAGAACGGGGTGCTTTAAAGGCTTGCCACTCCACCGGCAGCGGGCAGGAGCCCGAAAGCACCGGCCACAGATCCGGAATCCGGGTCGGATTCCGGGATCCAGCGCCAGCCGAGGTCGGCCATTCAGAACTGACCGGCCGCTTTCCTTTCCAGCATGCTGGTCCAGTTGCCCAACCGGGTCACATCCGAAACACGTTTCTCGCCATCGGCGCGGGGCACGTACAACCCGGTGCTGTTGAATTCATACACTACCCTGAGTTCTGGTCGTTCGGTCAGCGGCAGCACCGGCGTCTGGATATTGTCGAGCACCAGGGGTGGCTGGACCGCCGCACTCCGGTATATCAGCACCATGTGTGCGAACGTGTTGCCCTGAAAGGTGGCGCGGGTATAAGCCATCCGCAGTTTCTCTTCCGGCACACCCAGTGCGGTCAAAGTAAAAAACTTGGCGATTGCTCCGTCTTCCGAATCACCGGCACCACGCGCCACGAACTGCAGCGGGCTCGCCCAGTAATCCTGGGCGTTCCATTGGGCACTGTCCGCCGCCTGTCCGGTGCTGGTGTTGAAAAACGCATTGACGCGGGCGAGCTTCTCGGACTCGGTAGCATCCATGTTGGCGACAACCAGTTCACGCCAGGCATCCAGGCGGGAAGCCGCTGCAGCGCCGAGCTCCTGCTCCACAGCAGCACGGATTTCCGCGGTCACACCCAGATCATTCACGCCGCCCAGGACCGGCACCGCCGCCAACCAACCCATCATCAGCACCACGAGTCGCTGCATAGTCACGCCCATGTTCGGCACCTCTCTGCCAAGCCATTGATTGCCTTTTGGTATTCTAGCGAACTCGAGGCATCGTGTAGCCCGGGCACGCTCCATACCGCTCGAAATGACTGCTGCAACGATCCAGGATCTCTTCTGAGCGACGATCCTGTCCCGCAGCCGGGCTGTGAGGATTGCACTGACCCTCGACGAGACCTCCAACGAATTATCTGCCTGGCTCCTCTTTGCTCCGGAAGCAGCCGAACCCTACGACGAACTGCCGGAGTCGCTGATTCAGGAGGGCGGTCATGGCGGCTTGCACCCGATCAAGCAGGGCCGAAAAAGCCCGCTCAAAACGATGCGGGACATTCACCGAAAACTCCCGGGCCTGATGGCTGCGCAGGCCAGTGATACGCCAACTCCCGGCCTGCGTCAGTACTTTCAAAACGAGGAACTGCGCTTCGTGATTGTGGAGCGTCGTGATGCACGGGGCACACCACGGACACTGCGTTCGGCCCGGGAGCAGCAACAGGAGATCTCAGAAAGGCGTCACGAAGTGAACCGGATCGGCGCGATTCTGCCGGCCAAGGCCTCCGGCGCAACGGCGGAAATCAAGGACGAACTGCGCAGAGTCTCCGCAATGAAAAAGAACCCGGAGAAGGCACTGCAGAAGCTCCGCAGTCATCTTCAGGCACTCGCCGCCAAGCTCTCCACCAGCGAGGCAGGCATCACCGCCTGCGACACCATCCATGCGAGCGTGGCGCCACGCGTCGACGGCACCACCAGGAAAATCCGGATCGAGCGGCTCAACTGCTCGGACCGACTGTGCGAATGGGAATTCATGCACCGACGTGCAGAAAGCACCGGATACGGCAAGGAGGCGGAAGCAGAGATCGATGATATTGCCGAGGCGGAACGCGCTTCTGTACCCTGGGGTCACCCGGCCAACCGGATCAATCAGCCCTCTGCTGCATCGCTGCGGCTTTCCTCCCGCTGCTGACGCTCCTGCTCCAGTTGTTCTGCCGAAACCAGGCTGCCGATCTGTGAGCCGGGCTTCGGGGTCACCTCGGACCCGTCGGTGAAGAAGTGCAGCTGTCCGCCGGGCGTTACGTAGAACAGGGGAATCACGGCCTTGCCGTTGCGTTCCACGTAATCCTGATAACCAAAATCCTCGCTGAGTCGCGTGGTCCGGATTTTTGCACCCTTGGAAATCAGGGAGGCGACTTTGCTGTGGGTGAGATCCTTTGAGAACAGGATTCTCCCGGATACGGATCCCGGCAGGGACCGCCGCAGCGAGTCCTTCTTGTCTACCGTGGCGGACATGCGAAACAGGTTGTTGGGACCAAATTCGTGCTTGTAACGGACGCAGGCCAGCGCATTGATCGCCGGGTGCGGACTTACCGCCAGCAAACGCCCGATGCCGGACAGGTTGAGGTTGACCTCGGCGTGCTCGGATACCGCGCCTCCGAAGTAGGTATCCAGCCCGGCCATCCTTGCAGCGCGCACGTTTTCCCAGCCGGTATCCGCCAGTCGCACCACCAGCCCCGCCTGCTGCAGTGCTTTTGCGAACTCGCGCGCCACCGCGTTTGCACCCACAATCAGGAAACCGGTGGGCTCCGGGGCCATTGCATTGACCCGCTGGGCGAGTTGTCGCGCAGTCAGGCTCTGCAGGGTCACGGTACCGATGATCATCAGGAACGTCAGTGGCACGATAATCTGCGCTTCCGGGTAGCCGGCGGCCTCCAAGCGCAGAGCGAACAGCGCCGAAACAGCGGCCGCGATGATCCCGCGGGGCGCGACCCAGCTCAACACGACGCGCTCGCCGCGACTCAGGCTGGAGCGCCAGGTGCAGATCAGCACCGAAAGCGGCCGGGCAATCCCGACCACCACGCCAAACAGGATCAGCGCAGGCCAGCCCAGCCCCAACAACTGACTGAGGTCCATGCGCGCAGCGAGCACGATAAACAGCACGGAAATCAACAGCACGCTGATACTCTCCTTGAAGAAGAGCAGTTCATCGATGTCGAGCCGTTCGTCATTGGCGAGCATCATGCCCATGATGGTGACCGCCAGCAGCCCCGCTTCATGGGCGAGCGAATTGGAAACCGCGAAAACGGCTACAACGAGGACCAGCGTGAACACGTGATGGAGGTTGTGGGGCAGCCAGTCGCGCTTCAGCAGGGTGGCAATCACCTTGGCACCCACATAACCAAAGAAACACCCGACGATGGTGACCCGAATCAGCCCCAGCCAGGGATTTTCCGCTGCCTGACCGGCAACCAGATAATCGAACACCAGCAGGGTCAGCATCGCACCCAGCGGATCCAGGATGATGCCCTCCCACTGCAGCACGCGCGCCGTGTTTTCGCTGAGCCGGGCACTGCGCAGCAACGGCTTGATGACCGTGGGACCGGTGACGGTCATGACGGCGCCAAACAGCCAGGAAATCCCCCAGGAGAGCCCCAACAGGTAATGCGTCGCGATGGCGAGCACGGCAGCTGTCACCAGGGCCCCGATCGTGACCAGATTGCGTACCACCGGCCCCAGCGTTTTCACCTGACTGAAGCGAAGTGTCAGACTGCCTTCAAACAGAATGACCGCAACCCCGATGGATACCATCGGAAACAGGAGATCGCCGAACAATGCATCCGGTTGCAGCAGGCCGGTAACCGGCCCCGCCAGAATGCCCAGCACCAGCAACGGCAGGATCGCCGGCAGATCGATGCGCCATGCCAACCACTGGCAGAGTATGCCTGCCAGGCCAATCATGGAGAGGGTAATCAGTGCAGAGTCCAAATTCGCCCACCTGCGGGAAAAGGGTTCTCTAACTGTAGGGCACGGTCGGGCATTGTGCCCGATGATCCGAGTGCGCGACGCCACCGCACATCCCCTGCAGCAGACGCCTCGTGCCGGCCGCAAAGTTGCGCGAACTAGCGACCCAGAAATTGCCCGGCGCGGCGTTCCCGCACTGCACGAACCCCTTCAGCGTGGTCCTCGGTATGGAACAGGCGCGCCTGCTCCGTGAATTCGTGCTCGGTCTGTGCACGAATGGCCTCGACCAGCCCCTGGCGCAGGGTGGCCCGGGTCGACACCACTGCCAACGGTGCATTGCCGGCGATCTCCGCTGCAAGACGGGTTGCGCACTCGCGTAACTGTTCTTCCGGCACCAACTCATCCGCCAGTCCGATGCGCACGGCGTCTTCGCCTCGTACCTCACAGGCAGTGAGAAACATGCGCTGCGCCTGTTGCCGCCCGATCAGGCGCGGCAGGGTATGGGTCAGTCCAAAACCAGGATGAATGCCCAGCCGGACAAAGTTGGCGACAAATCGCGTACGGGCAGAAACCACCCGGAAATCGGCCACCAGGGAGAGACCCAGACCGCCGCCCACAGCCGCGCCCTGCACCGCTGCAACCAGTGGTTTCCGGCAGGCAAAAATACGCAGGGCCTGCTCGTAGATGGCATCCACACGCAGCGCCAGACTGCTCTCGCCGGAGACTTCGCCCTGAACACGAAAATCCGCGCCGGCACAGAAGGAGCGGCCCTCCGAGGCAAGCACGATGGCCCGACATTGCCGGTCCGCATCCAGGGACTCCAACGCGTCGGCCAGTGACGCAACCAGTTTCTGGTCAAAATGATTGTGGGGCGGGCGATGAATCTCCACCAGCGCCACATGATCCTGCAATTCAATGCTGACATCGCTCATCGGCCTGCTCCGGTTTCCATCAGGGCGTCGCCGGCAGCATACGCCGGAACCCTTCCCCCAGCGAGCCGTCCCCTTGGCGCTGCTGCACTTTTTTCCCGCGCCAGTGGCATAATCTGTGCGGAGCAACTTTACTGGAAGCAGCAGGAGCCGCGGCGAAACATGCGAAGTGCACCATCATGACACGCGCAGCCGGAACCAGTCTTCAATCTGATCTCGACAACCTGGCGAACAGCAAGGCGCTGCTGGCGTCGGCCATCGATATCGTTCGTTACCTGGAGCGCATACAGCGCAGCCTGGAAACCGTTGCTGTGCTGGGTGCAGACGCGGAAAAGATTCCCGCCGAAGCCAAGCGTTTCCTCATCAACCTGGGCAGCAAGATCACCGAGTTGCCTGCGCCCAAGCTGCAAGCCTATCTGGTCAAAATCGATGAGCTGATTCGTGCCGACATGGAGCGCATCGTCGCCATCGCCGATGGCGCGGCGAGTCCGGACCTGCTGGAGGACTCCAGCGCGCTGTTCGGACTCGATGAGAACGCCGTCAAGAAACTCATCAACGAGTTTGAGCGACGGACCAAGACCTCTATCTCCATGCGTGTACTCATGCTGCGGCGCGGCCTGCAGGTCGGCGTGCTCAGCATTCCGATCGCTGAAGAACTGCTGCAGGAGCGCATCGAAAAGCTCGACGAGCGCGAGCAGGAATACAAAGGCGTCGTACAGCGGGAAATTGTTGCCATGCAACAGGACATCGACCTGATCCTGTCCAGCCACAATTGCGGCGAGGCGATGGAAAAGCAGCTGCTGGGTGTACGCGACGAACTGGAGCAGAATCTGGCGCACCTGCGGGCCGGCAAGTCCATTGATGAACTGCCGTTTCCCTTCGAAGTGGCCGAGGTGGCCGACACCAATGCGTGGGCAAAGCCACCACCGAAGCCCGAACCGAAACCAGAGCCAGAACCGGATACCCTACCGGAGGCAGCCAAAGAGGTGCCCGAACCGCCTGCTGTGGAAAATACGCCGGAAGCGCCCGTGTTGCGCGGTTTTTTCTGCACCCTGTGGGTGTACTTCACCACCCCCAATGACATCACCTGGGAAATGGCCAAGCGGTATCGGAAGGACGACTAGTCTTTTTTCTCGATCTTGCCGTCGCGACTCTCTGGGCGGACCGGCGTACCGACGACTTCCTTGATGAGCTTGCCAACCTCCCGATTCAGCTTGCGCACCGCCTCATAGGAGTTTGCAGCGGAAGCATCATGCACCTCCCGCACAACCGAGGATGTTGCCCGGGTCGCCGGAATTGATTCCAGGATGCTGAAGGTAATGCTGGCGATCGCCTTGTGCACGGTCTCCACGCCGATGCTGCCGGAATCAATTGCCTTTTCAGCCAGGGCCTGCTTTTCCACCAGTTCGGTCTTGCGCAGCTCGGCATCGCGAATCTGCTCGACCAGCGCCCGGGCGCGGCGCAACACATCCACCAGTTGCAAGCGTTGCCGATCTTGCTGCACGAGCGTCGCGATCAGCAGGCCGTTGACCGTCAGGAGTGCAAGAAGGAGAAACCAGTCCATGGCTAGCGCGTCCGCACCAGCACATCTGCGTCAATCTCACGTTTCGCCAGCATGACCAGTGACTCCTCGCGAACCTGACGATACACCTCGCGCGTCACCAGATTGGGCGCGATGCCCGTGACGGTCCAGGCAAGCTTGGACTCCTTCTCGGCCACCTCGAGCGGATTCCGAAGACGGATCACACATTCCAGCGTCGGCGGCGTCGGGACTTCCGCGTCACCACCGGAGAGCTGACCAAGCTCCTCCTGGATCTCCGTAATCCAACGCTGGCTGCGAAAAACATTGTAAAACGCCCAGCCGCTCAAAAGCGCCGCAGTGGCGGCAAGCACCACAATGAAACCATTCATAATCACTTCACTCATTCAGCCCTGGTCGCCCGGACAGGCATTCAGGTGTGCCAGCAGATTGGTCAGCACAGCTTCCGGCCGCTCCAGATGCAGCCAGTGCCCACAATCTGAGAGTGGCACATGACGAACGCCCCCGGCAAATGGCACCCGCTCGACACAAAAGGGAAAAATCCGCGCATCCATGCAACCGTCCTGCACACCGTTCAGGATCAAGACCGGCGCCGCAACGGCACGGCGGAACAACGGCTCCCGAAACCAATAGATCGGGTACTGGGCCCGGTAGTAACGCAATGCGGCGGTCAGGACCGGCGGCTGACGAAAGCGGGAGCGCACATCCTCCAGCAGGTGCCGTGGTGGCTCCAGTCCGGGCGACCAGCGACGCCAGAGCGTCTCCACCAGCGCAAAATTGTCCGCGGCATAGCGCGCCTCGCCCAGCCCGGGCAGGATCGCCAGATACTGATACCAGAACCGCAGCAACTGCCCCGGCACCTGGAAGATGGCCCCTGGCAACCCTCCCAGCGGCGGAATGGCGAGCGCCGTGAAAGAGGCGATCTTTTTGCCCAGCAGTGCGGCCGCTGCATATCCACACACAGCACCCCAGTCGTGCCCGAGCACATGCACCGGCGTGCCCACCAACGGCGCCTGATCCAGCCAGGCGGCCACGTCCTCCGCCAGCGCCACTACCCGGTAATCCGGATGCGGCGGAATGGAACTCTGCTCATAGCCTCGCAGAACCGGCGTGATGACCTGATAGCCGGCCGACTGCAGGGCCGGAATCAGCGGCAGAAAGGTATCCGGCCCATCCGGAAAACCGTGCAGCGCCAATACGCTGCCAAGCGGCGTGCCTTCCGCAGCGTAGCAGCGGGCACTGAACCGAAGCGGCCCGTTGGCAAAGCTGACCGGTTCGCTGACCGGCTCACTCATCGCCGAGCAACGCCTCCACCGCGCCCTCCAGTCGGGTCATGCCAGCGCTGCGGCCCTCCGCGAGTGCCGAATCGGCCTCCGCACCCTGCAGCCAGTGGGCACGCAGCGCGAACAGCGCACCCACCCGGTTACCCGACGCGCAGTGCACCAGCACCGGCTGACCCGCATGCCGGGCTAGCAGGCGGTCCAGCCGCTGCACGTTCTCCGGGCTCAAACCGGCACTGCCCGCGACCGGGACGTGGTAGTAGGCCACGTCTTCGGACCGTAACACCTCGGCCTCATCAAAACCTGGATCCTCGCCGGGAGTACGCAGGTTGATCACCGCGGCAAGACCCACACCGGCCAAATTCTGCAGTTGCGCGGCATCAGGCTGACCCGCAGATATCACAGAAGGACCGATCAGCCTGCCATTCGGTAGCGCATCTGCCCATTCGGCAAGGTCCTCCGCACCGGCAACAAGGGGCAGGCCGGATAACATGATCAGAATCACAAAAATACGCATTGATAGATCCTTGAGGACTTCCGTTATCTGGAGAATACCGTAACACCGCCGATGATGGTGCGTTCCACCTGCAGGTCGGGCAACTGGCCCGGCGTGCCCAGTGGATCGGCACGCAACACCACGAGATCCGCCCATTTGCCGGCCTCGATGGTGCCCCGGTTGCCCTCCTGAAACACCTGCCAGGCCGCATCGCGGGTAACTGCCCGGAGCGCCCGGAGCGGCGTGATCCGCTCTTTTTCACCAAGCACTTTTCCACCGGATGTCGTGCGCGTCACGGCACTCCAAAGCATGCGGCCGGGTTGCATCGGAACCACCGGCGTATCCAGGTGTAGGGTAAAACGCAGCCCCGCCTCGGTAGCAGAGCGCATCGGACTGATGCGGGCCGCCCGCTCGGGTCCGAGGAAAATATCGCGGTGGCGATCGCCCCAGTAGTACACATGGGCATTGAAGAAACTCGGCGTGATGCCGAGTTTCAGGGCCCGTTGAATCTGGTCATCCCGCAGCATCTGGGCATGGACCAGCACCAACCGCGGATCGAAGACGGGTCTCACTGTTTGCGCGGCAGCGAATGCATCCATCACCAGATCAATGGCAGCATCGCCATTGGCATGAATGGCGAGCTGATGACCGGCACCATGCACGACGGCAACCCGCTCGAACAATTCCTCGCGCGAGAGGGTCGGGTAGCCACGATCATCCGGCTTGGCGGCATCTCCGGGCTGATGGTAGGGCGCACCCAGATAGCCCGTGTAGCCCTGTATGGATCCATCCGCAACCAGCTTGATGGCACCGATCTCCAACCGGTCGGACTCATAGCGTGCCGGGTCCAGTTCACCGGAAATGAATTTTCTGCCCAGTTCGTAGTCCGGCCACAGGGTCAGGCGAAGCGGAATCAGGCCCAGCCGGGACGCGATGGCGATACCAGGAAGATGCTGCGCCAGCGTCAGCCCATTCTGTGCCGTCGTAACCCCCCGCTGCAGGTACTCCTGCACGGCATATCGCGTCAACTGCAGTTGTTGCAGTGGTGTGAATCGTGTCGCTTCCGCACGCGCAGGTTCGAATGCAGTTTCCAGCAACAGCCCGTCCGGCTCGCCCTGTTCGTCCCGGTGAATTTCACCACCCGCCGGGTCCGGCGTATCGCGGGTGATCCCCAGCCGTGCCAGCCCCGCGGTGTTGACCACACCCATGTGTGCGGAAATGTGCATCATCAGGATCGGCTGCTTTCTGCTGACGGCATCGAGTTCCGCGCGGGTCGGATGGCGCTGCTCGGCCAGCGCGGTATCGTCATAGCCAAACCCGATCAGCCATGCATCCCCCGACACAGCCGGAAGCCGTTCCCGGAGACGTGCCATTGCATCATCTATCGAAACAACATCGTGGATGGGGGGGCTGTTCAGGTCCACGCCCACGGCAGACAGCCCGGACCCCGGAAAATGCCCATGCGCATCGATGATGCCCGGAATAAGCGTGCGCCCCCGGAGGTCGTGCACGACGGTCTCTTCCGTCAGCAGCCGGCGAATCTGCTCGTTGCTGCCAACCTCCTGAATGCGCCGGCCCTGCACCAGCACCGCCTCGGCAATCGTGTGCTGATCGTCCATGGTCAGAACACGACCATTCACGAACGCCTGTGCAGCCGGGGGCGCCGGGTTGAAGGAACGATAGGTCAGCGCCGCAGCGCCACCAAGGAGAAGCAGGACGACCAGCAGGAAAAGCAGAATTTTTTTCAGCACGCACCGGCCGCCTGCAACTCACGGATCAGCAGCATGCGTACGACCTTGTCCTGCATGTTTTGTGGCTCACCGATTTGCAATCGTTCCAGGTAGGGCTGCGCGGCAGCCGGGATGTCCTTGAAGAAGAATGCATCCAGCGCAAGCCGCCACTTTGGTGTCGAGGTCGCAGCCGCCTTGACGCCCTTGAGTGCCTTACCCAGCAGCAGTTCCTCCTCGTTGAAGTCACAGCCCAGCGGGAACGGCGGGAAGTGTCCCTGCTTACGATAGGTGGCGAGAATACGCTCGAGCTTTTCCGGGGTATTGTTCCGGTACCGCCCCGGAATCCGATAGTCAGACTCCACCTTGCCGGCGGCCTTCGCCTTGGCCAGCAGACCTTCCTGGAAACGTGAATCGGTAACGTTCAGCATTGCCTTGGCGCACTCGGCATCAGTTCGGCTGCGCAATTCGGCGACGCCGTATTCCGTGATGATGATGTCGCGCAGGTGCCGTGGCACGGTGCAGTGGCCATAGTTGTACACGACATTGCTCAACGCGTTGGCGCCATCCTTGTCGCGCACGGCGCGGCACATCAGGATGGAACGCCCATCTTTCAAATGATGGGCCATATCGACAAAGTTGAACTGCCCACCGACGCCGGAAATGATGCGATTGTCAGCCAGCGCATCGGAAGAGACCGATCCAAACAGGGACGGCATGATACCGGTGTTGATAAAGCGCGCGTCCTTCCGCTGGGCCTTGTACAGGGGCGGATCATTGTCGAGCTGATTGATATTCGAAACAGTACTCATGCAGATCAGCCGGACTTCCTCCTCCGGCAACTCGTTCAGCATGTCGTAGAACGCCTGCGGTCCAAGGAAAAAGCCGCCGTGCAGCACGATGCCGTTGCGCAGTCGCTCACCCAGGCATTTCTCTGCCAACAGTGCCCGGGTTTCGGGAATGGCCAGGTTGGCCATGATGCGCTCCCCGTCCGGGGCGATGACGTGCCCGAGCTCATAGCTGCAATCATCCCGGAACACACCGTGGTGCTGTAGCACCTCGAACTCGTGGGTCCGGATCACCCGTTCGCCTTCGCGCTCCATCAGGTCAAACAGATTCGACGGCAACGGCGCCTGATCGGACACCTCGCCACGGTTCAACAGCCGCTGCAGTTCGGTGAAGTCATACACGCGGCGCTTCAGAATGCCGGCCTTGTAAAGGTGCATAAACCCATCGACGAACATTTCCGTTGCACCATAGAGGCCCTTCTCGAACGTATCGGTACCACCAATCTCCTGGATCAGTTTGCCGGCATCTTCCAGAATACCGGCCTGCTGCAGAATTTCCCGGTAGTGTTCATTGTGTTCATTACGCATTTTCGCCGCGTACACAATGGCATCGCCCAGTGCACCAATGCCGATCTGCAGGGTGCCGCCATCGCGAATCATCGCAGAGGCATTCAGACCGATCATGTAATCCGGCGTGGCAACAGACATCTTCGGGGTGGAGAACAGCGTGGTGTTGTACGCCGGACTGTCCACGACCAGGTCGACCATTCCATCGGGCACAATCGCGTCGTTGTACATGAACGGGAGCTTGTCGTTGACCTGCATGATGACCAGAAACTTTTCGCCGGTTTCCGCCTCACGCTCCTTCATCAATTCAATCAGTTCCGGACCGGTATCCGGATTGCAGGACATTGAATACACCGTCCTGCCATCAATGACCTTCTTCGCGCAGGCCTGCATGGCCACGTTACAGCCCTGGGCAAACACGTCACGGGCCGCGTGCGTGTAGTTGGAACTGATGTAGTGCTGCTGTGCATAAGCGTTGTTCATGAATGCGCCGGGTTTGAAGAAGAACTCGCAGACTTCGATGTTGGCCGGGAGCTTCTGTCTGCGCACGGCCTGCATGTAGGCAAGATCCGGACAGTCGCCGTAGATTCTTTCCACAAACGGGTCGAGAAACGCGCTCTCCAGCTTACTCCCCCCGGCGGGCTTCTCCAGCGACAGCGCGCTAAGAATCTTCAACTGGATGCTGGGGTCCTTGCAGGCGCGCTCGAACAACACATTGATCAGCTGCGGCGGCTTGCCCAGGCCCAGCGGCATCCCCACCACCAGGCGCTTTCCAACGCGCTCGATAATCTCATCGACACACTGTTCCACATCATCAAGAACCAGGGGCTCGGACATGCCACGTTCCTCCGCGAATCAAGGGGGGGGCTTGGCCCGGCGGGCCAAAAGTGAAGAAAAGTGTAGTCGAGGCGGACCGGGCCGGTATCAGAATCAGACGGCCTGACCGGCCGTTTCCGGCGAAGCGTCCTTACGGGGCAGCAGCAGGAAATGCGCCCGGGCGACGGCCACCGGGATATCCGGATCAGACTGCCAGCAGGAGATCTGCACCTGCGCCACACGCCGCCCCTGCCGGAGCACGGCGCAGCGGGCAAACAGGTCCTGGGTTTTCGCAGTACGCAGGTAGTCGATGGAGAAGTCGACCGGCTTCGGGACGCGGCCGCGGTCCTCGAGAATGAGCAACTGGATGACGGCCGCATTCTCCATAAAGCCCGCCACGACACCCCCGTGCAGCGCCTGGATCATGGAATTGCCAATCAATCTCTCCTGATAGGGCAGCGAAAACAGCAGCTCCTCCCCCTCGAAACAGGCCTGGAGGCCGAGATAGCTGGAAAAGGGCACCAGCTCGATGAGCCGATCGACGTCGCGGGCATGTGCCGCTTCCCGAAACTGCTTGCGCGCCTCGTCATGGCTCATCATTTACCCACCTGGTCCAGGGTCTTGCTGCGGGCCCGTGCACTGCCCAGCATGAAGGCGGCCTGTGCTGTGGAGACTGGCCTTTCGCGGTTCTTCTGCCAGATCGTGCCACGCACAAAGGCAATCTGACCGGTCAGCCGGTAGCATTCCGCACAACTCAGCAGGTCGGCACCGGAAACTGCCGGGCGCAGGTAGTCCATCCGCAGATCCAGCGTGGCGATAGTCTGCAACTTGCCGAGCGCGCTGAACACGGCGATCCCGCAGGCGGCATCGATCAGCGTGATCTGCACGCCGGTGTGGATCAGACCATTCTCCGGATCACCCACCAGACAATCCCGGAAAGGCTGGCGCAAAATCGCCACCCCGTTGCGGACCTCTTCAATGCGATGCCCCATATCCCGACTATGGGGCACGTGCTCGATGAGCTGCTCCGAGAAGCGCTGGTTTCTCTCTGCGCTGCTTTCTTGCTCCGACAAGGCCGACTCCGATGCCTGTTTCTGTGTCCGGCAGGCGGAGTGGAAATACCTTGCCTGCTTATATACGCGTACCCTGCTTTCTCCGGTGCCTTTTGTCCATACCCCGGCCGGGACCACGCGCGCTCACTGGCGGCGGGACAAAAGAAAGCATACGATTACATTTTACTTCCTGATTTTTACTTCCATGCATCAGCGTGCGGATTTCTGCCAATTTTCCAGCGTCATCACCTTGCTGGCCTGCCTGCTCGCATCCAGCACTCTGGCACTTGCCAACCCGGGCTCGGTCCCGTTGCATGGCGTGCGCAGCGGGCATGTGCCGCTGTCCTGGATGACACCGGAACAGGCGGAGACGTTTCCCCGCTATGACACGCTGGAGCCAGCCGTCGGTTTCTGGATTCGGGTGTTCGCGGAATTCTCCGAAAACCAGTCCGTCATCCACTGGGCCGGGCACCCGGAAGTGGTCATCGAGATTCTTGATTTCTCCCGTGAGGCGAAGCGCATGAGCAAGGGCGCCCTCACCCGGCATCGCCGCAAGCTCGAGAAAGCCGCCCGTGAACGAAATGAAAAGATCCTGCGCGAGATTCATGCCAAGCGTGATCGGCCGGATGCACTGTCAGCGCATGCCCGGCAGATTCACGACCGCTTCCGCCACATCGTGGACCGCAACAAGTTTCTGCTCGCGGCGGACGACCTGCGCGCACAACGTGGCCTAAGGGAGCGCACCCGCAGTGCGCTGGAAATCTCCGGCCAGTACCTGCCGGAAATGGAGCGGACGTTCGCCCGCTATGGCCTGCCGCGCCTGCTGACACGCCTGCCCGTACTGGAATCCAGTTTCAACGTGAACGCGTATTCCAAGGTCGGAGCTGCCGGACTCTGGCAGTTCATCCCGTCCTCTGCACGCATCTACATGCGCTA
>JBFKXW010000014.1:0-17553 GCA_041637915.1 Pseudomonadales bacterium
CCGATTGCAGTGCAGAGCCGGCGCCACGCCCAGCCCCACGCAGAACGCGTACGCCTGTGTGAAAAGAATCCGATTCCCTGGCAGACCGCCGCCCGTTTCTCTGTCGCAGACCTCTAGGCGCCGTAATCAACAAAAATCGGCGACGACCAGGCCCGCTCCTCGATTTCGCTCAGGCAGTCATCATCCCGGCCGGTCTTATGGCTGCCGTAACAGAGCTTGACCTTTACACACTGGCCCTGCTCGTCATATTCGCAACGCAGCGGGTCCCCATTCACTGCAGCCGAGGGCTCCTCGATCGCGCGGACGTAGTACACCGTGTCGCGACGGCGCAGCTCAAAATCAGGATCCTCGAACTCCACCACGCAACCCTGGCCCTGATCGTTACAGGGCAGGGTCTTCCAGACATCCTCGATCAGGTCGCGCACCGGCTCGCCCCGATGCTCCTGTGGTCGAATCCGGATCACCTCGACCCGGGTGATCCGCTTGCGCTCATTGGACGGGTTGTAACATTCACCCCCACACAGCCGTTCCAGCCGCTCGGCAGACAGTGCAGCCGTCGCATGTTCCGGACAACCCGGCAACTGTTTGAAAGCACCGACCGCACGTACCCGGAAACGGGGACGCTCGGTTTGCAGGGAACTGCTCCCCATCGGCAAGGCACCGCGCCTGCCAACCTCCTGCCCGTTGAGCAGATCAAACCACAGCAGAATGCGATCGCCACTGGTTCCGTACACCTGCTTGCGGTGCAGCGCGTTCCAGATATCGCCACGCTGGCGGGACTCGCTGTGCACGGCAATAAGCCCCCCTGTGTAAAGAAAGCCAGCGGTTCTTTCCCAGCGCGGATAGCTGTCGCGCTGCGGATTACTGGCCGGTTCGAAGGGGCGGGACCGTGGCGCCGGGTCCTCGGTAACCCCTGCGTAGGACGCGATCCCGCCGCGCACGAACGCTTCGATATCTTCATTCGCCGGCCCCATGGCCTCGGTATTCTCCAGCCGGCCAAACTCCTTGTAACCGGTACCGGGGCGCGCCGAGTGGTTGTCACTGGAGGCCATGAAACCGAATCGGAACCGGCGCGGCGTACCGCCCTCGTCAAAGTTGCTGATGGCCAGCGCATACTGGGAGGCGCCGCCGGGCCGATAGCCGTAACTGGGCAGGAAGCAGTCTGTGCACTGGTCGGCGTCCAGCCAGTCCTCGGCAGTCACGCCCGGCACGGTGCGGTGACCGTTGGTGGTGGCGATGTAATGCCGGCGGGCCTGCTCGGCACGCCGCCCGCATTCCTCGGCCGACGCGCCGGCCGCAGCACAACGCTGCTGGATGATCTGCGCAGCACGCTGACACGCTGGCACATAGTTTTCCTGGATGGGCGGACAGGACGGCACACCGTTTTCGTCATAGTCGATCGCGCGCCAGTCCCGGTACTCCTCAGAGTTTCCGTGTCCGGAGAACACCTCGACCAGGAACTGCCGGTCCGGGTCGTGCAATTTGCCTTTCAATTGCTTGTCCCAGGTGGATCCGGGCGGTGTGTACAGCCCCCAGGTGTTGCCGTGCGGGATGACGACACTGGCCAGACCGCTTTCGTCCAGCTTGCGAAACAGGGTTGCCGGATCCTCCGCCGCTTCACGGCAATTCATGGGCAGGTCCCGCGTATGCACATCGTCCGGGCAATCCTCCATCGCTTCCATCTCGCGCATGAAACGGTTGTGCTGCAGTGGGTAGAACCACTCACCCGTGTAAAAACCACTGCTCGCCACGTTCAGTACCCGGGAGAGCAGCGGCGGATTGAAAGACTCCGGCCCGAGGCCGGGCAGGCGCGCATAAATGGGGCGGGGCGGCGTTTTGTCGTCTTCCACGTCCCGGTAGATGACGTTCTTGTGCCCCCAATGCGTGCGCCGGTCGTCGGAATTGGCCTGGGTCCACTCAAAGCCCAGAAAGGTCACCACATCCGGGTTTTCCGGATTGGTCAGCGCGTTGCACTGCTGCACGGCATCGCGGGTATCCCGCCAGCGCTGCGTATCCAGCGAAATGGCATGGTCATTGATGGACCAGAAATCGAGTCCCGAGCAGTAGCGGACATAGTCGCAGGCATCGGCCGGAGGATGCATGCCGGAGCCCTGCATGACTGGCAGGCTCATCACGAATGCGTCGTTGGAGAACGTGGTATGGACGTGAAAATCACCAAACAGGATCTGCTGACCGGCCGCCGCACCGACATTGTTTGCGGCATTGCGCACCTGCTCCGCTCCCCGCGCGACGACCTGTTCCGGCAGCGACTCGCCCTGCGGCGCCCCTTCGTCAATCCGGCTCCCGAACCAGCCGGCGCCGGCGCCGTACAAACCCGTCAATGCGACGGCCGCAATCAACACCCCCCGCATGCCCCTCTCCTTGCTTGTCGCTGGTCCGCTCCGGTTATGCAGCGGCAGGCTCTGCTTTCATTTGCGCCACCAGGTTCTCGCAGGTGCGTCGATCCATGTAGCGCGGCACGGCATACGTGAAGCGGGCTTCTTCGCGCGCGGCCTTGGCGATGCGCGGGATATCCTCGACCTTTAGTTCCGTGAACTTCTCCGGGATGTCAAACTTACGGTTCAGTTCACGAATCTTCTCGATGAACTGCCGGGCCTGCTTGGCCCGAGAGGCTTCGGGATTCGACACGCCAGACAGGCGCCCGAGCTTGGCCAGCCGCTTCTCACACTTCGGCAGGGAATACTCCAGCACATAGGGCATGATGATGGCGTTCGCTCTACCATGCGGCACGTGGTAGAGCGCGCCGAAATTGTGGGCGATCGCGTGCACGTACCCGACGCCCACCTGCGTGAATGCCTTGCCGGCCAGATACGAAGCGCGCGCCATGTTCTGTCGCGCCTCCAGGTTGGAGCCGTCCGCGACGGCGGTTTCCAGGTTCCCCATGATCAGCCGGGTGGCTTCCACGACGAACTTGTCGGTGCGTTTCATGGCGTTCTTGGACACATAGGCCTCTACCGCGTGGGTCAGCGCATCCATGCCGGTTGCAGCAGTAATCGATGGCGGCAGGGTCAGCATCAGCGAGCCGTCCAGCGCAGCGCCGTAGGGCATCATGCGCGGGTCTGCGATCGGCAGCTTGCGTTGACTGTCCGGATCCGTCACCACGGCCCCGATGGTCACCTCCGAACCAGTCCCGGCCGTGGTCGGGATGGCATACAGGGGCAACATGCCGCGGGTCACCTTGAACAGTCCGGCCATTTTCAGGATGGACTTGTTGTTCTTGCCCCGGGCAGCGATGACTTTGGCGGCATCAATGCAGGAGCCGCCGCCCAGCGTGAGCACGGTATCGCACTTGTTCTCCTTCAGGATGAGCACGGCTTCCTCAATTTGCTGAATCGTTGGGTCGGGCCGCGTCTCGTCATACACCACCACCTTCACACCATTTTTCTCCAGTTCGTCGATCAGCGGCTGGACCAGGCCGGTGCGGACCGGTGTTTTGCTGGTGACGAGCATGACGTTCTTCGCGCCCTTCCGGATCATGTACCGGCACAGCTCGAGTGACGGCTGATCGCCCTCGAACACCTTCGGCCAGCGCAGTGGCATCACCTTGGCGCCGATCTTCAGTCCGCTCATCGCCACACCGTGCGCGTACTTCTCCAGATTCTTTTTCATGGTCTGCTCCGGAAACAATGTCAGACAGCCAATATAGGACAGGCTCCCGCAACCCTGGATACCCGATATCTTTCAGCAACTTACAGAACCGCGCAGCGCGCCGCAGAGCAGCTTTGCCCGCAGGGGAAGGGTCCATGGCACGGAAAAGGCTGCGCTGTGTCGCCCGGGCATGGCCTACTTTGAACGGAATGTGAGCTGCGGAATAAGTCAGCATGAGCGAGAAATTTGCACAGGCCCTGATGCGATACCGCTTTCTGGCGCTGCTGTTCTGCCTGAGCGTGGTGGCCGCGGCGGGCGCAGGCCTTCCGAAGCTGCAGCTCAGCGCGGATCTGGAAGTATTCTTTGCGCCCGACGATCCGGAGCTGAAAGCGTACGACGTGATCCGGGACACCTACAGCCGGGACGACAACCTGTTTTTGGTGCTGGTCCCGGCCAACGGGGATGTCTTCACCCGGGAGAACCTCGCCATTCTGGAGGAGGTGACGGAACTCGCGTGGCAGATTCCACATTCCATGCGCGTGGACTCCATCGCAAATTACCAGCACACCGAAGCGGTGGAAGATGATCTGGAGACGCGCGCACTGGTCGAGAACGCCTTGGACATGAGCGGAGCGGATATCCAGCGGGCACGCGAGGTGGCCACCAACGAGGAGTTGCTGCTCGGACGACTGATTACGCCGAGCGGACACATGGCCGCCATCAATATCAGCATCCAGCTCCCGGATGGCCAGCGGCGCACAGCGATTCCCGAAGCGGTCCGGGCAGTGCGCGAGTTGCGCCGTGATATCGAATCCCGCTACGCCGGCACCGAACTGCTCATCACCGGGAAGGTCGCTGGCAACAATGCATTTACCGAGGCCTCGCTGTACGACATCACCCATATCATCCCGCTTGCCCTGCTGATCGCGCTGGGCTGCATCGCGGCCTACCTGTTCATCGCCAGCGGCAGTTTGATCACAGCGATCGGCACCACCCTGGCAACCATTTGCGTGATTATTGCCTCGGTGGTCGTCGGCATGGGGGTTGCCGGCTGGATCGGCCTCTTTGTCACGCCACCGCTGGTCAATGCGCCGACCATTATCCTGACCCTCGCCGTGGCCGACTGCATGCACCTGATCGTGGTGTTCTTTCAGGCCCGCCGGGCCGGACAGTCCCGCCATGACGCGATCGTGTACTCGGTCGCACTGAACTTCCGCGCCGTGCTGCTGACCAGCGTTACCACCATCATTGGTTTTCTGGCACTGAACTACAGCGAATCACCGCCGTTTCAGGACCTCGGAAATGTGGCGGCCTTCGGCATTGCCGCAGCGTGGCTTTTTTCCATCCTGCTGTTACCGGTATTGCTGAGTTTCCTGCCCGGCAAAGTCCGGCCGGACACGTCACGCCGCGCAGGCGCCATGAAGCAACTCGCCGGGTGGGTATTGCGCAACGGGCGCGCCTGCATGCTCAGTACTGTGGTGCTGATTCTGATCGCCGCTTCCTTCGTGCCACGCAATGAGTTGTACGACGTTTGGGCAGAATACTTCGACCTCAGTACACAACTGCGCCAGGATTCCGACCGCGCACGTGAGCACCTGAATGGTTTCAACCTGATTGAGTACAGCCTCGCAGCGAAAGAACCCGGTGGCATCGCGGACCCGGAATACCTGCAGCACATCGACCAGTTCGCCGCATGGCTGAAGCGGCAGCCGGAAGTCAGCTACGTCAATCATGTCGGTCAGATCATGAAGCGCCTGAACCGGAACATGCATGGCGATGACTGGGACTGGCATCGTCTGCCGGAGAGTCGCGAACTGGCTGCGCAGTACCTGCTGCTGTACGAGTTTTCTTTGCCGTTTGGACTGGGCCTCACCAACCAGATCAATCTCGACAAATCCGCCACCCGCCTGACGGCCGGGCTGCGCACGTCGTCGACCCAGGATATTCTCGCCATTCAGGCGCGTGCGCAGGCGTGGCTTCGGCAAAACGTACCCGATTCCATGTACCACGCCGGTGCGAGTTCTGACGTCATGTATGCCCACGTGGGCAAGCGCAATGTGATCAGCATGCTGGCCGGGTCTGCGATCGGCCTGCTGATCATCTCCATTATCATTGCCCTGGCGTTGGGCTCTGTCCGCTACGGCGTGATCAGCCTGCTGCTGAATTTCCTGCCCATGATCGTTGGCTTCGGTATCTGGGGGGTGCTGGTCGGCCGGATCGGCATGGGACTGTCCGTTGTATCCGGCCTGACCATGGGGATCGTGGTCGACTACACCGTGCACATCCTGAGCAAGTATGACCTGGCCCGCAAGGCGCAAAAAATGGATACCGACGCCGCGATCCGTTTCTCCATTGCAACTGTCGGGTCCGCTCTGCTGGTGACCACGGTCGTACTGTGTGTGAACTTTGGCCTGCTGGCGTTTTCGGTTTTCGTCCTCAACGCTGAGCTTGGCATTCTGACTGCGACAATCATTCTGATCGCACTGGCGATCGACCTGCTGTTCCTGCCGCCGCTCCTCCAGTTGCTGGATCAGGGGGACACCGGCCGCGAGCAACCGAAGCAACTGATCACGGAGGCGAACCCCTAGCGCTCCTCAGACGGCAGAATGTTGCGCGCCGGATCCGTCGCAACCGGGTAGTTGCGCACGCCCGGCTGCGGCTGCTGGGTGTATTGCCAGCCACCGGTCCCATCCTGCCAGCGGAAGAATGTGCCGGGCGGGAACTGCGACTGCACACCCTCGCCCGGAATGAAGGGCGCAAACTCAGGCGGTTCCTCGCCGGGGCGCACCACCCAGCGGGCGCCCGGCGCGGCCACCGCAGGCTGGACCGGTTCCCGCTCCCAGAATTTCCAACGCGCCCAATCAGGCGTTTCCAGGACCGGCCAGCGAAACTCGGGAAAAACGGCCAACTGTCGCCAGTCCAGCGCACGTCCCTGGGTGGCGAGCAGATAGGCCGTTGCCGAGATGGCGACAATGACCAGAAAAATCAGGACTTTCAGAAAGTAGCGAAACACTGTACGCACCCATGCAGACGTCGGTCCGATGCTCCCATTGTCGCCTGCAATGGCAGGTTTCGCGCCCTGCACATCCACGCCCAGCAACCCGCCAAGCCCAAATTCAACCTTTTGACACGCCCGCAAAGCATTTTTGCATCAGCACATCCATTTCGGCAATTATCATTTGTACACCAATGTTATTGGTTGCAATCTTATTTGTCATGATGATATTGTTACAAACCGTATGACGGGCTCGGGGCAGCCCGCCCACGATGGGCACCAAATAATTAGGAGCCCGAACGAGGAGCCCGTACGGGGCGGCTCTGCAGATTCGGACCCAACCGGCACCAATGAGGTAAAAAACCATGACAGACCAGAATCCTTCTCACGAACTCGAGTCCGAAGTGCGCAGCTACTCCCGCGCCTTTCCGATCGTGATCAAGCGTGCGCAGGGCGCGCGGTTGTGGACCGAGGGCAACGAGGAATACCTGGATTTTCTGGCGGGCGCCGGTTCACTGAATTACGGACACAACAATCCATTGCTGAAGCAATCCATCCTGGATCACCTGCAGTCGGACGGGTTGGTGAACGGCCTGGACATGGCTTCGGTCGCCAAAAACGAGTTTATGGAAACGTTTCAGAAACACATCCTTGAGCCACGCGACCTTGAATACAAGATGCAGTTTTGCGGACCGACCGGCACGAACGCCGTCGAGGCCGCGCTGAAGCTCGCTCGCAAGGTGAAGCAGCGCTCCGGCATTATCTCGTTCACGAATGGCTTTCACGGCATGACGCTGGGTTCGCTGGCGGTCACCGGTAACGAGTACCACAAGGAGGACGTCTACTCCGGCAACACCAACGTGACCTTCATGCCGTACGACCGCTACGTGGACGGCGTGGAAGATAGCAGTGCCCTCTTGCGCAAGGCGCTGGAGGATACGTCCAGCGGAACGGGCCTGCCCGCTGCGGTGATTCTGGAAACGGTGCAGGGTGAGGGCGGCATCAACGTCGCGCGCTCCGCATGGTTGCGTTCTGTGCGCAAAATTTGTGACGACTTCGACATTTTGATGATTGTCGACGACATTCAGATGGGTTGTGGGCGCACCGGTACCTTCTTCAGCTTCGAGGAAGCGGACATCAAGCCGGACATTGTCCTGTTGTCGAAATCGATCGGCGCCTACGGCCTGCCGATGTCTGTAGTGCTGATGCGCCCGGAACTCGACACCTGGAACCCCGGCCAGCATAACGGTACGTTCCGTGGAAACAATCTAGCGTTCGTCGCTGCAACGCGGGCAATCAACCTGTACTGGCGTGACAACAATTTCAGCGGCGCCATCCGCAAGAAGTCCGCTCGGATTCGCGATTTTCTGCAACAAATCGCCCGCACGTACCCGGAAGCGGAATTCGAAGTGCGCGGCCGCGGTCTCGCACTGGGCCTTGAGTCGCGGAATGCGCCAGAACTGGCGAACGAGTTCCGCCAGCAATGCTTCCACGAAAAGCTGATCATCGAAACAGCCGGTGCGCGCGACCAGGTACTGAAGTTCCTGCCGCCACTGACTATTACCGAGTCCGAACTGGAAGCCGGGCTGAGAAAGGCTGAAAAGGCGATCAGTACGGTTCTGGCAAGCAAACGTGCCGGCGCGGACAAGAAAATCGCAGGACAAGCCTGATCCCGACTCCGGGCGTGCCCGACAGCGCGCCCGGTCCAGCCCGGGGCTCGACAGGAGGCGCCCTCAATGGATCACGCAGCGGCCCGGAGACAGGCACGCTCGACCGGCCGCGGGCACAATGACAGAAAATAGGATTTACTTTTGACTAAACAAGCCAATAATCGCGTTTTGACATTGGAAAAGCGCACGACAGCACTCCCGCGTCGTGGATGGATTTCGCTGGGCCAGGGCCCGGCCCTCGGAAGAGCTGCAAGGCGCATGCCCAAGAGCGAAGACAAAAACCCGGATACCTATGACGTACGGATTCTGCAGGCACTGCGCCGCGTGATGCGCGCTACCGACATGCATTCACGCAAGCTCGCCTCGGAATATCAGGTCACCACGCCACAGCTGGTCGCGCTGCACTACCTGCGCGAGCACGGGCCGATGACACTGCGAATGCTCGCGGACGGTGTGCACCTCAGTTCCAGTACGCTGGTCGGCATCGTTGACCGGCTGGAAACCAAGGGGCTGGTGCAGCGGGAGCGCGGCCATCGTGACCGGCGTCAGGTCTTCATCGTGCTGACCGGCAAGGGCAACACCTTTCTGAAGAAGGCGCCCTCCCCTCTTCAGTCGAAGCTGGCCGATGCGCTCGGCCGGATCCCTGAAGACGAGCAATCCGCCATGGCAGAGGCGCTGGAGCACATCGTCGACCTGATGGAAGCCAGTGACATCGACGCAGCACCCGTCCTGCACGGGGGCGCGATCCAGACGTCAGAGTGACGCCATCCGGCCCACCGGCCGCATTGCACGCCATACTGATCGCTGAGATTCGCGATTCCCGGGAAAGCATCCATGGATGACGCCGACCAAGACGCGCCGGCACAGGGCTGGCAGCAAATTGTCGAACGGGCCCGCAGATTCCGGCATGCCCTGCATCGGGCACCGGAACTGTCCTGGGAGGAACACGACACGACGGCTTCCATCCGCAAGCAGCTGGACCAACTCGCCATCCCGTGGTGGGCCTGTACTGAAACCGGCACCATCGCCCAACTGGCCAGCGGCGCCCCGGGTGGGGCAGTGGCCCTGCGCGCTGACATTGATGCGCTCCCAATCATGGAGACCTCTGGCGTGGCGCATGCGTCCGAGCGTCCCGGTTGCATGCACGCCTGCGGGCACGACGGCCATTCCGCCACGCTGTTCGCGGTCGCACACTGGCTCAAGCTGCATGAGGCAGAACTCCCGAATCCTGTGACCCTGATTTTCCAGCCTGCAGAGGAGGGCGGACACGGCGCCCGTGAAATGATCCGCGCCGGCGCCCTGAAAGGGGTAAGCCGCATCTTTGGCTGGCATAACTGGCCGGCGATCAAACTGGGCCAGGCAGTTTGCCCCGCCGGGACCGTCATGGCCGCCAACGGCACTTTCGAGATCGACGTGCAAGGCGCTGGGGGTCATGCCAGCCAGCCTGAACAATGTCGGGACCCTGTGCTCGCCGCTGCGGCCATCACGCTGGCACTGCAGCAGATCGTGGCACGCCGGATCGCGCCACAACAGTCTGTCGTACTCAGCGTGACCAGCATCGATGCGCGCAGTGCACCGACTGTGATCCCTGACACCGCGCGCATCGCCGGAAGTTATCGCCTTGCGGATGACCGCATCCGCGGTGAAATTGAATCGCTCATCACACAGATTACCGAGCAGACCGCCGCCGCACAGGGAGTCACCGCAGTGGTGCATCACCAGCCAAGGTACGGCGCCACCGTCAATCATCCGGATGAGGCGGAGGCGTACCGTTCTGCCTTGCAGGCGGAACTCGGCGATGCCTGGCACAGTGCTGAAACCGCGCTGCCCATCATGGCATCCGAGGACTTCAGCTACTTCCTGCAGGAGATTCCAGGCGCATTCGCCCTGATCGGCGCACGCGAGGGAGGTCAGTTCAGCGAACCGTGCCACAGCCCCCGCTATGACTTCAATGACGCCCTGATCGATCAGGCCGGGCGGGTGCTGTTGCGACTGGCCGGCGCCCCACCGCCTGACTGACGCAGGCGGAACCAAGAAGAATCACGCTCATCACCAACACGAACCACACCGAGGGGATTTGCTTCCATGAATGTATTTGAACAATGGGAATCGGAGAACCGCGCCTACTGTCGCGCCTATCCGGTTGTCTTCAGCCATGCACGGAACGCCCGGCAGATTGATGAAGACGGCAACGAGTACATCGACTTCTTTGCTGGCGCCGGGGTCATGAACTTCGGGCACAACAATCCGCGCATGAAGGAGGCGCTGCTCGATTACATCGCGCAGGACGGCATTGCCCACAGCCTGGATCTCCACACGCGCGCCAAACGCGAGTTCATTGAAACCTTCGTCGAGGTGGTGCTCAAGCCGCGTGGCATGGAACACCGGCTGCAGTTCATGGGCCCAACCGGCACCAACGCCGTGGAAATTGCGCTCAAGATTGCCCGCCGCGTGACCGGCCGGCGGCACGTTGTGGCCTTTCATCACGCCTTCCACGGAATGACGCTGGGCTCTCTTGCCTGCACCGGCAACCAGTATTTCCGGGACGGTGCCGGCGTCGCGCTGGACAACGTCTGGCACGAACCGTTTGGCTGTGAAACTCCCTGTGCCGGCTGCCGGGTCGGCTGCGGGACACAGCGCCTGGAGGAGCTGCGCGCCCGCCTCACCGACACCTCCAGCGGCATGCCGGCGCCGGCGGCGTTTCTTGTCGAGGCCATTCAGGCGGAAGGCGGGGTCAACGTCGCCGGCAGGGAATGGCTGCAGGGCCTGCAGTCGCTTGCCAAGGATCTCGGCGCACTGCTCATCATTGATGACATTCAGGCCGGCTGCGGCCGCACGGGTTCGTATTTCAGTTTTGATGACATGGGACTAGACCCGGACATCGTCTGCCTGGCCAAGGGTGTGGGTGGATTCGGCACACCGCTGGCACTGAATCTGGTGAAACCGGAGCACGATGACCGATGGTCTCCCGGCGTGCATACGGGCACTTTCCGCGGCCAGAACCTCTCGTTTGTGGCTGGGCGGGTTGGACTGGAGTACTTCCGGGATGATGTGCTGCTCACCGACGTCCGGCGCAAGGGCGCGGTGATTCGTGAGGGCCTGGAAGCGATCGCCAGCCGGCACCCGGAACGCCAGTTCCAGGTGCGCGGCAAGGGCATGATGCTGGCGATTGATCTGCGCGATCCGGCCATCACCCGACAAGCCGCCGCCAATTGCCGGGATGAACAGTTGATCGTCTGCCCCTGCGGCATCGACGGGCGTGCCATCAAGGTCATCCCACCGCTCACCATTCCGGATGAGGATCTGGAAGAAGGCATGCAACGGCTCCAACGGGCCATCGAGCAGGCCGTGGAGATTGCCGCATGAAACAGCGCGACGACATGACTTTTCCGTTCGAAGAGTACGAACGGCGCGTCGCCGCTCTGCGCGAGCGCATGCAGGAGCGACTGCTGGACGCTGTGGTCATCACCGACCCGGAGAACCTGATGTACCTGACGGACTATCAGACCACCGGGTACTCGTTCTTTCAGGCGCTGGTTGTGCCACTTGAGAAAGAACCCTTCATGATCACGCGGGAGCTGGAGGCCACCAATATCCATGCCCGTACCTGGGTGGAGGAAGCACGTCCCTACCCCGACACCGGCGATGCCATTCAGATGCTGGTGCAAAGTCTGCGCGAGTTCGGACTCAACGGTGGCAGCATCGGCTATGAGCGAAACAGTTACTTCTTTCCCGCGTACCATCAGGACGCCATTCACAGCACCTTCACGGATGGCCGGCTACTGGATTGTTTCGGCATCGTGGAGGAGGGTCGTGTGCGCAAATCCCCGGCCGAGATCGAGATCATGCGCCGCGCTGCGCGCGCGACCGAGGCGGGCATGCAGGCCGGGATCGCCGCCTGCCAACCCGGCGTGACCGAGAACGAAATTGCCGCAGAAATCAGCGCCGCGATGTTCCGCGCCGGTGGCGAGGCGCCTGCCGTGATGCCGTACGTGGTATCCGGGCCACGCGCGATGATCGGCCACGCCACCTGGGAAGGTCGCACCGTGCAGCCGGGCGAACACGTCTTTCTTGAGGTCGGCGGCTGTTTCCGGCGCTATCACACCGCCATGATGCGCACCATCATTCTTGGCGAGATGACCGACAGCCTGCTCAAGGCACAGGAGCGCATGAAACTGGCCCTGCGTGAGGCGCATGCGAACATTCGTCCCGGCATGACCGTGTCTGACGCGGACAACATGATCCGCCAGATCATCCAGGACAATGACATCGGCGCACGACTGATCACCCGCTCCGGCTACTCGATCGGGATTGCCTTTCCGCCCAGTTGGGATGAGGGCTACATCATCAGTTTGAAGCAGGGCAATTCCGCCATCCTGCGGGAAGGCATGACGTTCCACCTCATTCCCTGGATGTGGGCCGTGGATGGGAACAAGACCGTCGGCATTTCCGACACCATTCACGTCACAGCCGATGGTTGCGAGTCCTTCTTTGAAATGGACAAGGACTTCGTCTGCAAGTCGGGGACCAGCGGTCTGGTGGAGACCGGACGGAGAAAGGCTGGCGCCAGGAACACGGCGGCCGCAAGGAATGCTGACATACCGGAAGACCCAGCGGCCTGAACTGAACCCATGCAAGCAAGGAGTTTTTGCCGATGCTGATTACAACGAACCCTGCCACCGGCGAGGTCATCCGTGAAACCCAGGCGCTCCCGGATACCGATCTGGCGCACGCGATCCGTCAGGCGGCGGAAGCGGGCCAGGAATGGGCTGCCAGCACCTTTGAATTCCGCAGCAAGGTGCTGCGTGACGTTGCTGCCTACCTGCGCGCGCAGACCGACACACTGGCGCCCCTGATGACTCAGGAGATGGGCAAACCGATTCGGGAAGCACACGCTGAGGTCGCCAAAGCAGCCTGGTGTGCAGAGCATTACGCGGAACACGCCGCACAGTACCTGGCGGCCGAGGAAATCCCGTCCGACGCCCAGCGCAGCTATGTTCAGCACCTCCCGCTCGGCACGGTGCTGGGCATCCTGCCCTGGAATGCACCGTTCTGGCTGGCGTTCCGTTTTTGTGCGCCCGCCCTGATGGCCGGGAACACCTGCCTTCTGAAACATGATCCGCACGTGCAGGCCTGCGCAGCCGCCATCGAGGGCGTGTTCGAAAAAGTCGGCGCACCAAGCGGCATCCTGCAGAACCTGCCGATTGTGAATGCACAGGTGGAATCCGCCATTCGCCACCCCGAAGTGCGGGCCATTTCGTTTACCGGCTCCAGTGCAGCGGGCGCCAAGGTTGCTGCGATTGCTGCCAGCGAAATCAAACCTGCCGTGCTGGAACTGGGCGGCTCGGACCCCAGCATCGTTCTGGCGGATGCTGACCTGAAAACAGCGGCAGCGACGCTCTGCACGTCCCGCATCATCAATGCCGGGCAGTCCTGTATCGCGGCCAAACGGATCATCGTGGAGAACAGCATTCACGATGAGTTCGTCGCCCTGTTGCAGGCACGACTCGCGTCCCTGAAAGTCGGCGACCCGGCCCGCGAAGACACCGACGTGGGTCCGATCGCACGCGCAGATCTGCGCGACACGCTGCACCGGCAGGTCACCGCGACCTGTGCCGCAGGCGCGACCTGTCTGCTGGGCGGACAGCTGCCCGAGGGACCCGGCTACTTTTATCCGGTCACGCTGCTGACCGAAGTGACCAATGACATGACTGCCTGCCGGGAGGAAACCTTTGGACCGGTCGCCGTCGTTCTGCGCGCAGACGATGAAGAGCAGGCATTACAGATTGCGAATGACTGTGAATACGGTCTGGCCGGAAGCGTCTGGTCAACCGCCGAACGGGGGGAAGCGCTGGCCAGACGCATGATCACAGGGCAGGTTTCCGTGAATGGCATCGTGAAGACGGACCCTCGTCTGCCCAGCGGCGGCGTGCGCCGCTCCGGTTATGGTCGCGAGTTGGGGCCGCATGGCATTCGTGAATTCGTCAACGCACAGCAGGTGTGGATCGGGCCGGCGCGCACGTAGTGGCACCGCGGTGCCGGTCACGCAGGCGTCTTCCGCAGATGCCGGGCCACGAGGTTGGCGACGTTCCGGCCGCCCAGCGCCTGCGTTTCCATGGTGGAAACCACAGACTCCATCGCGCCGAGGGCATAATGAATTTCCGGCAACGCGAACCTCGGCCAGCCGCGTGGCGGCTGCAACAGCGGATCGGCCTGCCAGACAATCGACACGCCGAGGGCTGCTCATCGGACAATCTGCTCCGCCAGCTTGCTGTCAGTCCGGCCAGTGTCGCACCCTGAGATTGCGGGACCAGCCCGGCCGGCACGATGCTACCCTGCAAAGACCACAGTGCAGGGCAGATACAGATGACCGGTCTCACGCCGAAGCAGGCAGGCTATCGCCGCACCAAGATCGTGGCGACACTCGGACCCGCTTCCAGCAGTTCGAAAGTGATCACCGAACTGGTCTCCGAGGGTGTGGACGTATTCCGGCTCAACTTTTCCCACGGCGACATGGAAGGCCACCTTGAGCGTGCCAGGCTGGTACGGGAGGCGGCCCGAAAGCAGGGGGTGGAGGTCGCACTTCTCGGCGATCTGCAGGGGCCCAAGATCCGCATTGCCGGATTTCGCGCCGGCGGCGTCGATCTGGCGCGTGGGGATGTTTTCTGCCTGGATTGCGAACTCGGTGCAGAAGATGGCGATCAGCATGCCGTCGGATCAGATTACGCGCCGCTGCCGGAGTCGGTCGGACCGGGCGATACGCTGCTGCTGGATGATGGGCGCATCCGGCTGCAGGTGGAGGCGGTGCAGGGCTCCCAGGTTCACTGCCGGGTGCTGATGGGTGGCCATCTTTCCAGCCGCAAGGGTCTCAACCGGCTCGGCGGCGGTCTTTCTGCCGCCGCATTCACCAGCAAGGACCGGCAGGACGCGCGGCACGCGGCCGAACTGGAGCTGGACTACGTGGCCGTGTCGTTTCCTGCCTGCGCATCGGATATTGATGAAGTGCGCGCACTGCTCAAAGAGCATCACAGTACTGCACGCATCATCGCCAAGATCGAGCGCGCGGAGGCAGTCGCCTCTCAGGAAGTGCTGACCGGAATCATCACCGCTTCGGACGGCGTCATGGTGGCGCGGGGTGACCTCGGGGTGGAGATTGGTGATGCCCAACTGATTGGCATCCAGAAGAAACTGATCTCGCAGGCGCGCGACCACAATCGGGTGGTCATTACGGCGACCCAGATGATGGAATCCATGGTGCATAACCCGGTCCCGACCCGGGCAGAAGTCTTCGATGTCGCCAACGCCGTACTCGACGGCACCGATGCCGTGATGCTGAGCGCGGAGACAGCCGCCGGCAAGTATCCGGTAGAAACGGTTCGTGCGATGGCGGAAACCTGTCTGGGCGCGGAGCGGCAGCGCAGTATTCAGCGATCCCGTTACCGGATCGATGAGGGGTTTCAGCGTATTGACGAGGCGATCGCCATGTCTGCTGTGTATGCCGCCAACCACCTCGAGGAAGTCGGCGGCATCATCTGCCTCACCGAATCGGGCTCCACGCCGCTGTGGATGTCACGGCTGCGTTCCGGTCTGCCCATCTACGCGCTCAGCCGCAATGTCGATACGCTGCGCCGCATGCGCCTGTATCGGGGCGTGCAGCCGGTCCTGTTCGACGCGCACACCGACGAACTGCTCGGCGTCATGCAGGAAGCGCTGGAAACCCTGAAGCGGAAAAATCTCTGTGACCCCGGCCAGCGATTCATATTCACACACGGTGACCGTGTGGGCGTCAGTCATGGCACCAACACGATGACCATCATCTCCGTCTGACCAGCACCGCCCGATCCCCTGTAAAACTACGCAGGACGGCCCGGGCGCAACGCACTAGGCTGAAGGGAAACGTGATGCCTGGAAGTGACCGCCCATGAAACCCGTTTTTTTGCCAGCCTTTCTCCTTCTGCTACTGACCAGTCCGTTCACTGCCGCTCTGGAAGTCGGTGCTGCAAAGATCAACCTGGCACCCCGGCCCGCCGACTATGAAGGTACCTGGGTGACCGATGCAGAGGACTGCAAGGGTCTGGATGCGGTGTATCTGGAGCAGTTGCTCAGCCCACGCGCACCAGAGAAGGCCGATCACCTGGCAACCGCCGGATCCCCCTGGAATGAAAACCCCAACTGTCTGTACATGGGCGGCTTCGGCATTGGGCCGGCCAACCCGATCAGCGCCTTCGATGAGGAATATGGCCTGTGGGCGCGGGCCATCGCCATCAGTGATGGCACTGCCGCAGGTACGATCGTGCTCACGGTGCTCGATGCCGAAGGGTACTTCTGGAATTACGCGCAAAAATGCCCGGATTTCACGTGTGGCGCGAAAGCACTCGCACAGGAAATCAGTGCATCCACCGGCATCCCCGCAGCCAACTTCGTCGTGGCATCCACCCATTCCCACGCGGCACCCGACCTGATTGGCGGCTGGGGATTCGTTCCCGGCTGGTACATGCGCCAGGTCAGTGACGCCATTCGGGATGCCGTGTCGGGCGCTTTGGCGAACCTGCAACCGGCCACGCTGCAATTTGGGGAGGAGCGGGCCCGCGCCCAGAATCGCGAACGACGGGATACCTATCGCTCCGCAGAGGAGCAGCAGCTGACCTGGCTGCGCGCAATTGCCACCGGAGCGGCCTCGAATACCGGCAAAAAATTCGCCAGTCAGCGGCAGAAAGGAAAGGCGGTCGCACCTGGCCAGACCCTGGCCGTGCTGGGCGCCTACGCCGCCCATCCGACCACCAAGGGCACCAACGACGGCGTTGCACACCCGGACTGGCCCGGTCTGTTCGTGCGACGCGTGGAAGAACGCTTCGGCGGTACCGGCCTGTTGATCATGACCGGCCTGGGCAATATGACAGCGGGCAGTGGAACGGAAACCGGCACGCAGCTGGCCGACCTGATTCCGGAACAGCACAATGCCGCACGGACGGTGCCGGAAGCAGCAACGGTTCGGGCGCTGCAAACTGTGTGGAATCACCCGACCACCAATGTCCCGCTGACCACGCTGGGTTTCCCGGGCTTTTTCGACCGCACCTTCACCCCCATGCCGGCCGAGGTGCGCACCGGGAAGACGCCGGACTCTGCGCCCTGTGTTTCCAGCTCACCGGTATCGGTGGAGGTGGCAGTGACCACCATCCGCATCGGGGAAGATCTGGCCATTACCACCGGTCCAGGTGAGCTGTTCTCCAACCTCACCAATACGATCAAGGAGCAATCCGGGGCACGGGTGACGCTGCC
>JBFKXW010000015.1:0-17457 GCA_041637915.1 Pseudomonadales bacterium
ATCATGATGCCGAACTGGCCATTGCCCATATCCTCGAGGTTCTTTCGCAGGTGAGCGGCATCCGGGTCGGCAATTTTTTCGCCGCGATCCACGAGCAGGTCAACGAGCGGCGGCAGGCCTGGCACGAACTCATGCTCGGTCGGATGCAGGCGTCCGAGGTGCATGGCGATCACGTCCTGACCACCATCGGGAGCCGATGCCAGCGCATTGAGGGCGGACTCCTGATCGGGGAACGACAACAGCGTCGACCGACGCGCGAGGGCCGGGACTTCCTCTACCAGAATCTGGTTCTCGTCCGGTGGGGCCGGCCGGTCGTCCGCCGTCGCGGGGAAGTGGATGGAGAGCGTCATGGATAGCCCGACAGTGGCACCCAGCAGCATGCCTTTTTTCATTATCGTTCTCCTCGGCCCAGAGGGGGCGAATCACAATTTGTGATGTAGAAAATATCGATGCGAGCAGTTCGGGTCTGTAGTAAATATCCACGAATTGTCCCCTGGGAATCGGGGCTGGACAGGTATCCCGCGGTAGCAGCGGAAGTATCTGTCGGGGTGAATCGAAGGCCTTCAGGCGTGTGTTGGCCCCTGGGTTCATCGTCGTGTTCGTCATTCCCGATGAGCGGATTACGGTGACGGAGAGCGGGCTGGTGGTTGCCGGCTGGACCGGCGCTGACGACGGCGTTGTTCAGGGTGGGCCCAGCAGGGCTGCGATCCGTTCGCGCGGACTGGCGGCGGCTGCGAACTTTCGGTACACCCTGGCGTAGCCACGCAATCCCACGGACAGCAGGCGGTCATCCTCGGGATCCGTGGTGACGCCGTAATTGGGGCGCTCATGCTCCACCTGAAAGGTGCCAAACAGCCGGTCCCAGACAATCAGGAAACCACCGAAATTGCGGTCGATGTATTTTTCGTCCATGCCATGATGCACGCGATGGTGTGAGGGAGTGCTGAGTACCTGTTCCAGCGGGCCCAGTTTCCCGATGGATTCCGTGTGCAGCAGGAATCCGTACATCTGGCTGAGCGAGAGCATCGCGAACACCATCAGCGGTTCAAAGCCGACCAGCGGGAGCCACATCCAGTAGGCGTACTTGTAGAAGTATTCCAGCCATGCCTGCCGCAGCGCGGTCGCGTAGTGGTAATAGCGTGAGGAGTGGTGGGTCGAGTGCCCGGCCCAAAGAATATTCACGCGGTGTCCGAGCCGGTGGAACCAGTAGTAGGTAAAGTCGTCTGCCAGAAACAGCAGCAGCCAGACCCACCAGGCGTGGCCCAGATCGAAAACACGTAAGTCGTACAGGGCGTAGAAGATGCCAAGCCAAAGCGTCTTCGTCAGCAGGATCAGCACAAAAGCCACCGCCCCGACCCCCAGCGAGACGAGCGAGTCATCCTGCCGCCACGCCTGCGGGCGCTGGCGCAGATACAACAGGAACTCGATCAACACGCAGGCTGCAAACAGGACCAGGCCGTACCACAACCATTCATGCTGGATGACGGTCAGCAGGCGCTCGGACAGTTCTTCCACCCCCGTACCCCCGGACCAGCGTTCCTGACGTGCAGACTGCATCATCTCCATGCGACCCGGTGAAGGCAAGGGCCGGGAGAGCAGGAGGCCTGAGTCGCTGTTCGCCGAGCGATGCGTTGGCCTGGCGCGCCCCGGCCGCGCGGTGGTCCATCGCCGGCGCGTGCCGCTTTTCTACGATAGGCGGTCGATGGCATCCGGCCTATGCTGGCGCATGAAACAGGAACAAGCCGGCCCGACATCCCGTTGCCCCGGCAGATCACAGGCGGCGCACGGAATCGCGTTGACATCGGGATGCCAGAGGCGGCCACCAAAATCCGATACTACAAGCGCGTGCCCGCCGGGCCTGACGCCCGTGTTTGGGCATGGACGGACACGATGCAATTGCGCCATCATCCTGATCGCCGCCGCAATCCGATCAAGGGCACGAACCGAGGGAAGCAGAATGCAACTTTGTACCTGGCTGTCGATCGCGTTTCTCAGCATCTGGGGTTTGATGCTGCAGTCTGATCTCTCCTCGCTGGTGTCGCTCCTGACCGTCAATGCGATGGTTCAGATGGCATTGTTCACACTGGTCGCCTGTATTCCGTTCTGGCGAACCGGACGCGTTTCCTATGTGGATATCGCCTGGCCCTTCGGCGTGGCACTGATTGGTGTTTGCATCCTGCTGGTGGGTGAGGGTGACGTGGTGCGTCGGGCGATCGCTGCCGGTGTGTACCTGTTCATCGGTTTGCGAATGGGGATCGGGGCGGTTGTCATGGCGAGGCAAACTGGCGTGATTTTCCGCACCGAGTTTCCACGCTACCACTACCGCCGGATGAAAGTGGAGGAAAGCGGAACCCCGCATGTGAAGTTGCACCTGTTGATCGAAATCCTGACACAGGGTTTTGCCAACATGTCGGTGCTCGCGCTGCCGGGCTTCCTCATGGCGGTGAACCCGGAAAGCGATATTTCCAGCTGGGAGATTGCGGGTCTGGTGCTGTGGGCCGTGGCCTACACGCTGGAGAGCATCGCGGACAGCCAGAAGCTTTTGTTCATGAAACGCGGCGGTGGAGACGTGTGTAATATCGGCCTCTGGAAATTCAGCCGGCATCCCAATTATTTCGCAGAGTGGCTGGTCTGGTCGGCCCTGATCGTGGCGGCAGTGCCCTCCTGGCTGGCGCTGCAGGGCCTGGAAAGTACACCGGTCTGGTGGGTCGCTGGTTTGGGCGCGTTGGGGGCGTCGGCAACCATGTTCACGACCCTGGTCTTCATCACGGGGGCGATCCCCGCTGAGTACTACTCGGTGCAGAAACGGCCCGGGTATCGCGCCTACCAGCAACGCACCAGCATCTTCTTTCCGTGGTTCCCAAAAAAAGGCGCGGCATGAGCCGCCGGAACCTGTTTTGGCCATGCCTGTCACCCGTCGGCGATGCGATGACGTCCTGCAGATGGTGCTGGGTGATCGGCTTGCTCGCGAACTGCGGTCCGCATGTACTTCGGTGGGCGCCGTCGCGATAAACCGGTTATCCTTGCAGTGACTTTGATACGTTCCATGCCGAGGAAGATTTCATGCACCTGACCAAGCGCAATGCTCGCCTGCTGGCCCTGTTTGCTCCGACCCTGTTGGCAGGCTGCAGCCTGTTCTCCGGGCAGGAGGCACCCAGCGCCGCATTCGACTCGGTGGTGGTCCAGAATGATGCATCGGGCAGTATGCACGCCGTGGAGGTGGTGATCCCGGGGACCGGTGAAACGCTGCCCTGCGGATCAATGGCACCAGGTGACGCCTGCAGACAAACCATCGTGCCGATGGAATATCCGACCGAACCACTGGTGCTGAACTGGCAGTATGCCGGGGAAGGCGAACGCACCATTCCGCTGCCGATCCAGAAGCCCGCAGATTTCGATGCCAGTGCACGGTACGCCGCAGTGATCGAGATTCGTTCCGGAGGCATCTTCGCGGCGAACTGGGTCAGGCAGCCCTAGCGCGTGCGCATCTCTCTGAGCCATGAATTCCCGAAGTAACCCGGACCGGTCGCACCGGTCCGCGTGGTCAAAAGCCTATTCGGTTTCCCCCGACGTCTCATCCGCCGGGATCAGCAGCGCCGGGTCCAGCGGACCCCGGATCGCCTGAAACTGCACATCCGCGAGTTGGACCTCCACGCGTCCTTCAGTCAGAACCGGCAGCGCTCGAAGCGACGTGAAGTCGATTTCGGCGCATGCCTCCAGTGGCAACTGCACCATATTCAGCGGGGTCTTGGCACCCTCGCTGTTCGCGGCATCACCGGATGGCAGGTAAAGCGCCTGACTGTTATCGGCGACGGCCATCGTGCGCGTCTCGCCATGGGTGTCAGTCAGCGCAACAGACAGGAGTGGGGGGCGTGGAGCCAGCTCTGCGGGGTCTCTGCGCATCCGGCAGCGCGCTGTCCGGCCCCGACAACTTCTGCGGGGAACCCGGTATGCTAATGACTACTGGTTCACGAGGTGCGATGGCCATGACGGGGACACCGCGTCGCCATGTTGCTCTGATTTTGGTGGGGCTGGGCATCTGTGCCGGCCTGCCCGGGATGGGCCTGATGGGCCTGTATGTGAGTGAGGCCATCCTTCATCGCATGGGTGAACCGGATCAGTCCCTGCTGTTCTGGTACCTGCCGGTGCTTTTTCTTGGATTTGTTCTGGTGGGTTTGTCCGTCGGGCTGCTGATGCTGGGCATGAAGAAGTATCGGGAAGGTGGGCGTTGAGACGGAAGACTGGGTGGCTTCGTTTCGGCTGCTGGCATGCCGTCGTTGCGGCGTAGGGTGGCGGGGTGTCCGGCGTGCCGCGCCTGCTGATCCTGCTGGGCAAAATGGTGCTCGGTCTGTCGCTCTTGGTACTGGCAGGCGCGGCAATGCTGATGTGGGCGCTGTATCAGGATCAGCCCTTCGCCCCGTTTGCTTCCCTGCCGTCTCCGTCGGGCGACTACGCCCTGATCATTGAGGTGGCGCATCCGTCATTCCCGTACGGATCTCATCGCGTGAAGCTGATCCTGGTATCTGCTGCACAGCCGGATGGTGGCATTGCGGCCCGGTTTCGTTTGGCCAACGACGGCGCAAACCTCCACGCAGACCATATCCGCATGCGCTGGGACGACCCCGAGACGGCGCGGGTCTGTCTGCAGGGAGCCGAGCAGGCGCCGCTGCAGGTTCGCGTGGAGGCCCGTACCCAGCGCATTGCGCCGGTTGACGCACCGTGTCCGGTGTTTTGAGGGCGGCCCAGTCATACCGGCCAGGGCGTTTTCCCCCGGATATCACCAACCAGCAGGGGCGCGGCCAGCTAGACCCCCAGCACGCTGCGCAGGTGCGGGTTGAGCATTTTTCCCTGCGGGTCCAGCTCTTCGCGTACGGCCAGAAAGTCATCGAAGTGCGGGTACAGGCCACGGAGTTGGCGCGCGTTCAGGGTGTGATATTTGCCCCAGTGCGGGCGGCCCTCGTACTTCCAGAAGATGGGCTCGATAATGGAAAAATAGTTGTGGTGGTCCATTTCGAAGTGTTGATGCACCGAGATGGACGCGCTGTCACGACCCTGGAACTGGCTGATCCAGATATCGTCGCCTTTCACATAGCGATATTCCATGGGCATCCAGACCGGCAGGTTGCGGCTGTGGATGGTATGCAGAATCTCGCGCAGACAGGCCGGCCCGGCCTCCGCCGGCACCAGGTACTCCATTTCGTTGAAGCGCACGCTGCGCACATTGGCGAAGATTTCGTGGGAGTCTCCGATCCGGTCGGGGAAACTCACGTTGCCGGCAACCAGGTTCATGATGCCGCGGCGAATGGCCGGGAAGTCCGAACCATACTTGTGCAGCATGCGGATCAGTTCCACGAATTCGTTGCCGCCTTCTTCATCCTCAGAACCGACATCGCCGGCCGGTTCGTCGGTTTCGTTCAGCCACACGCCAGCGGCGTAATCACAGTGGATGAGGGGCAGCATCTCCCAGTGGTCGTTTTCCGTGGTCAGTGCCTTGATGTCCTCCAGAAACTCCTCTGTGCGGCGTAACTCAAAATGCTCGCGCAGGCGGAACGCGGGCTGACACTGGATCGTCACCTCGCTGAGCACGCCAAGTGCGCCGAGCGACACGCGCGCCGCATGAAAGAGTTCGGGGGTCTGTGCACGGTTCACATCCAGAATATCGCCGGAGGGCGTGACCAGTCGCAGGGCATGGAGGTCGGTTGACATGGAGCCGAAGCCGATCCCGGTGCCGTGGGTGGAGGTGGCCAGCAGCCCCCCCAGTGCCTGGTAATCGATGTCGGACATGTTCTTCAGCCCCAATCCCACTGCTTTCAATGCAGGACCGGTGTGGGATAGCAGCGTGCCGGCAGCGAAGGTGGCCGTGTGCGTCTGCTGGTCGTGGCGCAGCAGGCCACTGAGCCGCCCGAGCGAGAGCAGCGAACCATCGGTGGGGACCAGCGCAGAAAAAGAGTGCCCCGAACCGACCGGCCGGACGGGCCCCGCGGCTTTTGCCAGCCACTGCGCGAGCTCCGCTTCGGAGGCGGGCGCAACGCGCTCGCGTGGAGAACAGCGCAGGTTTCCGGACCAGTTGCGCCACTGCAGGGGCGGGTTGGCCAGACACTGGGCCAGTGCACCCGCCGGCAGGGCCGTACCGGCCAAACCGACTGCAAGGCTTTGCAGAAACGCACGGCGATGCATCACGGGCAATCCTCCCCGCCCCGGAACTGGGCCATGTACTGGATGTAGGCAATGAAGGCTTCGCGGGAGCAGTGCATGCACATGCCCATGGGCGGCATGCCCTGATGGCCTGAAATGGTGTGTTCCAGCAACTTGCCCAGGCCCTGTTCCAGCCTTGGCTGCCAGGCTGCTGCGTCCCCTGCTCCGGGGGCGCCGGTCCCGGGCGTGTTGTGACAGACGCGGCAGCTCTGGTCGTAATCCTTCTGCAACGCGGGAGGGAGTTGATGGGGTGCAGAGCCTGCCTGCAGCACGACAGCGGTATTCTCTGCGGCGTCTGCAGCTGGAGGGGGCGGCGTCCGACCTTCCCAATACACAACGCCCAGCGTCACCAGCAGAACGGTGAGCGCGCCCACGCACGCCAATGGTAGCAACAGCCAGGTGCTTGCGGCACCGATTTGAAATAAGCGTCCTTGCAAGGGATGGTCACCCGTTTGTCTGTTCTGCCTGCGGGCTATTCTAGCCTGTCGGGTGTCCCACAGGTGATGCCGGAGCGGGTGCTGCTTTATTCAGTTGTTCGGGTTGTGCAAAGGTGCGGTCACGGGTACATTCAGGTGGATTGGCGCACAAATCGTATGCACCGCCACGCTGTTGTTCCATTGGGGGTGCGAGCGTCGCCGTAAGGGAATGACAGATACCCGTGATTCAGCCTATACCTGAGGACGCGCTGCCCGAGTTGGCGCTGGACCAGATCCGCGCTGGTACTGCGCCTCGTGCGCAGTCGGTCACACGGGCTGAACTGGCCGAGCGTGCCCTGCGGCAGCAGTATCGGTTCCTGCAGACTCTCATCGACGCGATCCCGGATCTCATTTTTGTCAAAGACCGTTCGTATCGCGTTACGCTGGTAAACAAGGCCTTTTGCGAGGTTTCCGGCCTGCGGGAGGATGAACTGATCGGCAAGACAGCCCATGACCTGTATCCCAAGGACATTGCCGACGTGTTCAAAGAGATGGACGACCAACTGTTCGAGACGGGCAAGCCGAATCGCAATGAGGAGTGGTTTGTCGCTGCCGACGGCCGAAAATTGCGGATGGACACCACCAAGGTGCCTTATTTCGGCCTGAACGGCGAGGTGGTCGGCATCATGGCGATCGCTCGCGACATCACGACACGCTGGGCGCGGGAGGAAGAGCGCGCAGTGCTGATGAAGCAACTGCGCAGCGCGCTGGTGCAGTTACGCGAAGAACGCGCGAAGCTGCGTGACGCCAACGAGAGGCTCACAATGCTGTCGCAGCGGGATGGTCTCACCGGTGTGCATAACCGCCGGGCGCTGGATGAACGCCTGGAGTCAGAGTGGAACCGCTGTCGTCGTGAGCAGACCGAGTTGTCTTTCATCCTGATCGATATTGACCATTTCAAGGCCTTCAACGATCACTATGGGCACCTGGCCGGTGATGACTGTCTGAAACGGGTGGCCAGCGAACTGGTGGATCAGGCGCATCGGGCGTCGGACTTTGTGGCCCGCTACGGAGGCGAGGAGTTTGCCGTTCTGGTGTCTGGCGGTGACATGGAGTCTGCCGGGCGGGTGGCGGAGGCCTGCCGCCTGGCGATTCACGATCTTGCAGTAGAGCATGAGGCGTCGCCTGATTACGGCCGGGTGACCATCAGTGCCGGCGTGTCCACGGTATTGCCGGGTGCCGACCTCACCGTAACGGATCTGATCCAGAAAGCTGACGACAATCTCTACCTGGCCAAGCGCACACGCAACTGTGTGCGTGCCTGAGCTGGCAGGGTCGGAAATAAAGAGAGGCCGCAGTTTTTCCTGCGGCCTCTCTCCCTGAATGATCTCCGCGGATCAGACGAAATATTTCGACAGCTTGATGAAGAGCAGTTTGAAAGAGTTGTAAGGTGGGAACAGCATGCGCGCCATCATGAAGCGCGTCTTGACCACGGCCCGCATGTGCGAGAATTCCTTGAATCCGAACTCCCCGTGCGCGGCGCCGATCCCGCTGTTGTTGACGCCGCCGAAGGGCAGGCGCGCGTGGAGGAAGTGCACCAGCGTATGGTTGATGCAGGCCCCGCCGGAAGTGGTCTCTTCCATGACCCGGCGCACGTTGTCGTTGTTTTCGCTCCACAGGTACAGCGCCAGCGGTTTGGGACGTTCGTTGATGTAGCTGATGACCTCGTCCAGTTCCTTGAAGGTCAGGATCGGGAACAGCGGCCCGAAAATTTCCTCTTTGAGGATTTCGGCGTCTTCCGGGATGTTGTCGATCAGGGTTGGCTGGATGAAGGACTCTTCCTGACGCACCTCGCCGCCGGTGATCACACGGGCGCCGCGCTTGGTGGCGTCCTCCAGTAATGTGCCAATCCGCCTGGTGTGCCGTTCGTTCACGATGTGCGTGAGGTTGGGTGACTTGGCCTGTGCGTCCGCCGTGTCGCCGTAGCGTTCCTTGATGACCGCAACACAGTTCTGGATGAATTGATCCTTCACCGATTCATGCACGAACAGGTAATCCGGTGCGATGCAGATCTGGCCGGAATTGGTCAGCTTACCGAACATGATGTTCTTGGCAGCAAGTTCCAGGTCCGCGGTCTTGTCGACGATGGTGGGGGACTTGCCCCCCAGCTCCAGTGTGACAGACGTCAGGTTCTTCGCGGCGGCTTCCATGACGATCTTGCCGATGGCCGGAGCGCCGGTGAAAAAGATGTGGTCGAAGGGTTGCTCGAGCAGGGCGGTGGAAGTACGGGCATCTCCCTCAAACAGGGCCACTTCATCCTCGGGGTAAATTTCGCGGATGATCCGAGCCATCAGCGCGGATGAATGCGGCGTCATCTCCGAAGGTTTGAGGATCGCGGTGCAGCCGGCCGCCAGTGCGGAGACCAGCGGGCCGAACATCAGCGTGAACGGGAAATTCCACGGTGCGATGATCAGTGAGGTGCCTTTCGGTTGCGGCTGAATCCAGGCCGAGGTGCCCATCATGAGTTGGGTGGGCATCACCCGTTTGGGTCGCATCCATTTGCTCAGATGGCGAATCGCATCGTTGCATTCAGACAATACGGTGAGGATCTCGTTGAGGTCGGTTTCCACTTCAGTCTTGCGGAAGTCCTTGTGACAGGCTTCGCGGATTTCGTCCCGGTGATCCTCCACCGCCTGCTTGAGTCGCTCAATTTTTGCGATGCGCTCAGCCGCCGTGGACTGGCGCAGCCGGATGGCCTGCTTCTGCTGGCGTGCAAACACATCCTTGATGCGTTGCAGGTCCGGTAACTCGGTGACATTGGCTGCTGCGCTTGCCTGGGCCATGGGGTTCCTCCGCTGTGTGGTGGTGGGGCGACTCCGACACGACGGGCGGTAGGCCGCTGGTTTTGTCTGATTTATGAACTAGGCAACTTAGCAAATGCATCCCGGAGCGTCATCTCCCCGGATCAAACAGGTTCCGGAGGTCGTGTTCGATCTGCAGACCAGGATCAGTCTGCCTGGCGACCACGCAGGTATTTTTGTTTTTCCCGGTGTCCCTTGCGCTCCATCAGGGGCCGGATGGTGCGGCCCAGTGTCGGGAACAGGTAGGCCATGGTGGCCAGTTTCCCGGAGACAGCGGGCCGGACCCGCTCGGCGCGGCCGTCACGGGCACAGTCGACGATCAGCGTCGCAATCTGTTCGGCGGTGGACATGGGCTGTGAAAACACCAGATCCGGCACAGAGTTCGGGTCGGTCAGGATGAAATCGGTTTCCACCGGGCCGGGGGAGACGATCGAAATCGAGACCGTACTGCCGCGAACCTCCTCGGCCATGGCCAGGCTGAAGGCGCGCAGTCCGAACTTGGTCGCCGAGTAGGTGGCCTCGTGAGGGAGGGGCACCCGCCCGGCAATGGAGGCGACATTGATGATATTGGCGCGCGCGGACTTCCGCAGGTACGGGAGGGCGAGTCCGGTGAAGGTGATCGGCGCCCGCAGGTTGACATCGATGATGCGCTGCAGGTCCTCGACCGGCACTTCACCGACCGCACCGCGTGCATTGAAACCGGCATTATTCACCAGTACATCCACGCCGCCGAACGTGGTCGCGGCGGTTTCCAGCACGCTGCGCAAGGCTTCTGTGTCAGAAACGTCAGCCGGGCAGGCCAGTGCGGTGCCGGCGGTCTGCTCCAGTTCGCTTGCCAGTTCCTGTAGCGGGCCCGCGGAGCGTGCAACCAGCACGACGTTGCCGCCACCCGCTGCAAACTGCCGCGCAGCGGCGGCGCCAATGCCGGAAGAGGCTCCGGTGATGATGATGGTCCGACCGGCAAATTCACCCATGACGACGTCTCCGGATTCTTTCTGAAGCAAGCAGGGTAGGCGGCGAACCGGCGGGAATGCAATCGGAAAAACTGGGATATGATTCTGACAGTACCCGGTGATGGAGCCACTGCATGTCCCTGTATGACCGCTACGTGCTGCCGCACGTTCTGCATCTCGCCTGTGGGCTGAAACCGTTCCGGTATCAGCGCAGGCTGGTGGTGCCCGGTGCCAGTGGCCGGGTACTGGAAGTGGGTGCCGGGAGCGGGCTGAATCTGCCGTACTACCAGCCGGCGCAGGTTTCCGAACTGATCCTGCTGGAGCCGGAAGAGGGCATGCAGGTCAAGTTGCGCCGTGCCGCTGCACGCCATGCGCTGCCGGTGGAACTGGTGGGGCTGCGGGGGGAGGAGATTCCGCTGGAGGACGACAGCATCGATACCATCGTCATCACCTACACGATGTGCACCATTCCCGACCTGCCGGCGGCCCTGGCGCAGATGCGGCGGGTGCTCAAACCGGGCGGCAGAATGTTGTTCAGTGAGCATGGCGCAGCGCCGGATGAGTCAGTGCGGCGCTGGCAGGACCGGATCAACCCAACCTGGAAGAAGCTGGCTGGCGGTTGCAACCTGAATCGCTGCGTGGATCACGAGATTCGGGAGGCGGGGTTTCGCCTGGAACGCCTCGATCAGGGCTATATCCCGGGACCGAAACCGTGGTGTTACAACTATTGGGGCACGGCCTCTCCGGCCTGAGGATTTTGCCCCTCGACCGACAGCAGGGTTTCCAGCAGCTTCGGATCATCAAAGTGCCGCCGCCCGACAAACGCCGTGGCGTGGTGCCCCCACTGGCGCATCTGTCCCGGAGAGACCACGCCCAGTGGCCACAGGAACGCGCGTTCGCCGCGTTCGGTGCCCGGAATCAACCCGTCTTCCCCGAAGATGCTCGCCCGCGTGCCGTCCATGTGGGGCAGTGAGCGAAGCTGGTCATAGGGCAGAAACTTGTAGGGCCGCTTGCCCAGCACGGCCTGTGCGTCCACGCCGCGGATATCGATCACATGATGGTCGATGGCGCTGATCTGCAATTGCAGCCTCTGTTGGTACGGATCGGGCAGTTGTTGCGGGTACACCATCACCGGCTCCTCCAGGAAGCCGGGGCTGCGCGCTGGCGGAGCGTCTTTGGGGAGGTACACCGTGTGGTAGCAGCCGCACGGGTGGATGCTGTCGTAGGCGAGTACACGGCCGTCCGGGCGCAACGTGACACGCCAGATCAGCCCGTCCAGCTTACCCGCATAGGGGTCCAGCATGCTGCGTTGGGCGCGGCGCGGAAACCAGAACACATAGTTCAACTGCGCCAGCACTTCTCCACGCCACACCGTGTGAGAGACATGCTGGTAGGCAGACGGCGAGCCGACGCGCACCTCCAGCCGGCCTCGCTCATCCCAGGCGATTTCGCCGATCAGGTCACTGGCCGTTGCCGAGCCCAGCCGTAGCACCGGTGCGAACTGGGCAAACAGCTGGCGTCTTTCCTCGTCTTCAAACTGGTGCACACCGATCGCACTGCGCCGGCGGCCGGTCTGCAGGATGTCGGCGACCCGGGTGCGGTCGAGGGCGCGTGGCTGGGCCGGACCGCTGACCGCCAGTTTGCGGGCGTCCGGGTCGGCTTTGCCGACGCGTGCGCGCATTTCCTCATGGAGGTCGCGCACGCCCATGAGTGACAGGTGGCGGGCGATGGCGTAGCCGCCAGCCCGCTGCAAGGTGCTGTAGGCGTCCGGCACGTGCGCGCGCTCCAGCGCCTTGCGTACCAGGGCATCCCGCTTTGGATGTTGCTGAAAATACCCGGCTGCACACTGCAGCAGTGACGCAAGGTCCCGGGGCGCACCAGCTGCATCCCGCAGACGGTGCCGGGCCCGGGCGGGCAGATTGCTCCACTCGACCTGTGCCGACTCGTGCCCCAGTTGAAATGCAGCCTGTAACCAGGCCTGGGTGGTGGCTGCGGCTGGATCGGTTTCACGTTGCGCTTGTGCGAGGTGGGCGAGCAACCGGTTGGTGCGCAGGAACGGGAAGCCCGGGATCACACGGTACTGCGCGTCCCGCACGCCGCTGGCCTTCACCGCATCCCGGAAATCAGACCATCCCAGCAGGCAGTCATCTGCGGGCGTGGCCGGCGGCCTGCTGGCACAGGAGGCAGTCAGCAGGGCCAACATGAGGATCATCACACCGGACATGCGGCTACGATGGACAGAGTGAACACGCAGCGACTCCCGCCAGGGGGCGCGTGATATTCTCAGCGGCCGAAATCGGTAGGAATGGGTGCATGACATGACGGCAGTATGGACCAGTCCGCTGGCGCGTGTCGGCTGGATGGTGCCTGTGCTCTTGAGTCTGATGGTGGTCTGGTCGGTTGCCTCGCTCAGTATCGGTTTGCCGCAGGATCCGGCCCTGCGTGACACCATTCTTTTTTCCCTGCGTGTTCCCCGCTGGCTGGCCGCCGGCCTGGTGGGCGCGACGCTGGCCGCCGGCGGGGCGGCGTTGCAGGCACTGCTCCGGAATCCACTGGCGGAACCGGCCCTGCTCGGTGTTTCGGCGGGCGCTGCGCTGGCCGCGGTGATGACGCTCGCGCTGGCCGGGTTGGTGGGGCTGTCTGTTTCTGTTGTTGTACCGGCCCTGCCACTGATCGCCTTTGCCGGTGGTGTGGGTACTGTTCTGATCGTGCTGTCCCTCTCTTCCCGCGATGGGCAGGTGCAGATTGCCACAGTGCTGCTGATCGGCATGTCCGTCAACCTGCTCGCCGGCGCCATCGTCGGCCTGCTGACTTATCTGGCGCCGGCGCAGGAGCTGCGGGGTATGGTGTTCTGGGCCATGGGCAGCTTCGCCGGGATCAGCTGGCGTGAAGCGTTGCCGGCACTGCTCGTCATGGGTTTTTCCCTGCTGCTCCTGTGGCCGGCGCGGGTTCAGCTGAACGTGTTGTCGTTTGGCGAGGAGGAGGCCCTGCGCATGGGGGTGGACACCGTCCGCGTGAAGCGAACGCTGGTCCTGGCCGTTGCCCTCGGGGTCGGCGCAGGCGTCGCAATCGCTGGCATGATCGCGTTCGTGGGGCTGCTGGTTCCGCATTTCATGCGTCGCCTGGTCGGGCCCGATTACCGGGTTCTGTTACCCACCTGCATGCTGGGTGGCGCGCTGTTGCTCGGGACTGCGGATCTGCTGGCGCGGCATGTGGTCTATCCGGCCGAATTGCCGGTCGGTTTGCTGACCACCCTGCTGGGCGGGCCCTGTTTCATCTGGCTGGTCGCCCAGGGTCGCGTGCGGGAGGAGATCGGGTAATGCTGCGCGTATCCGGTTTGTCTGTATCGGTGCGCGGTAAACCGCTACTGCATGTGGATGCGCTGTCCCTGCAGGCGGGTGAGTTCTGTGCAGTGATCGGGCCCAACGGTGCCGGGAAATCCACGCTGTTGCAGGCAATTGCCGGTGGTGTCCTCCGTGATCATGCCGGTGAGATTTCCCTGCGGGGCATGTCCCTGGCGCGGTGGCGGACGGATGCACTGGCCCTGCAGCGAAGCTGGTTGCCCCAGCGCGTTGATCTGGCCTGGGCCTACCGGGTCCGGGAAGTCATTGAACTGGCCTGCTGGCAGTACGCAAAGCCGGTACGTCAGGAGGTGCTGAAGGCGATTCGCAGCGAATGGGGGCTGGAGGCCTGGTGGGAGCGGCCCTGTGCGGCGTTATCCGGGGGTGAGCAACGCCGGGTGCACCTGGCACGTGCTGCGGCCCAGGTCTGGGCGCCCCTGCAAAGGCACGAGCCGGTGCTGCTGCTTTTGGATGAACCGGTCGCGCATCTGGATCCAGCAGCTGAACAGTGGGCATTGCAGAAATTGTGTGCACTTGCCGGTCAGGGTGCCGCGATCCTCTGCGTGCTCCATGACATCAACCTGGCAGCACGCCATGCGACGCAGTTGCTGGCGTTGCGAAACGGGCAGGTGCTCGCACAGGGGCGACCCCATGAGGTGCTGGCAGCGTCCCTCCTCAGCGCCCTGTACGATGTTCCGTTCACGGGGCTGGCTGGTGAGGATGGCTTACCCTGGTTCGTGCCCCAGGCTGGCCGGTCCGGCAAGACCGCGACGCAGTAACCTTCGCCGTGCCAGCGCGTTGCGGATTTCCTCCACGAAATGCTCCGTCAGTGCGCGCGGCAGGCCCAGTTCCAGGCGCACTGGCTCTCCGCGCGACAACTGGATGATCTGGCGGTAGAACCACGCCACCATGCCCTGCGCGTTCACAGCCTTGAGCAGGTCCACGCGGCTGTTGGGCGCGAAAATGCCCGGGCCCAGCCGCAGGCTGTCTTCGTAGGTGGGGGCCCGGTCAATGCGTTGCTCGATCAGCTGACGGGACAGATCCGGAACAACGCATAGCGGTCGTGCCAGCCCGACCATGTCGATCCCGTCTTTCGCGACGGCGTCTTCCATGCTGTTCCGGTCCCGGAAACCGCCGGTGACGGCCAGCGGGATCTCGATGCAGCTGCGGATCGACTGCGCGTACTCCAGAAAATAGGCTTCGCGACGCCGGGTGCTTTCCCGCTTCGGTTCGTCAATATCCTCTTCGTGTCCGGTACGACCCAGTAGGCGCAACTGCTCGTAGGTGCCGCCGGAAATCTCCAGCAGATCGATGCCCTCGGTCTGCAGCCATTGTGCAACCTGCATGCTGTCTTCGAGGGAAAATCCACCCTTCTGAAAGTCAGCGGAGTTGAGCTTGATGGCCACAGCGAAATCGCTGCCCACCTCGCTGCGCACGGCCCGGACCACTTCCAGCAGCAGACGGGCCCGGTTCTCCAGCGAACCGCCCCATGCATCGGTGCGGCGGTTGGTGATCGGTGACAGAAACTGGCTCAGCAGGTAGCCATGCGCGGCATGAATCTGCACACCGGTGAAGCCGGTCTGTTTGGCGTACCGTGCGGCCTCCGCATACTGCACGATGGCAGCCCGCACCTCCGCGTCCGTCATGGCCCGTGGCCGGGCGAAATACCCCATCAGTTTTAATTGCACTTCCGAGGGGGCCAGTGGTTCACCGGAAACAGCGCGGCTGCACTGACGCCCCGGATGAGAAATCTGCATCCACAACTGGTTGCCGGCACTGGTCCCGGCCGCGGCCAGCGCGCGCAGTGGCTCCAGGCCCCGGCCGCCCTCGATGACAATGTTGCCGGGCCGCTCCAGGAAGCGGTGATCGACCATGACATTGCCGGTGATCAGCAGGCCGGTGCCGCCGGCGGACCAGGTGCGGTACAACTGTTGATGGCGCTCGTTCGCGATGCCGTCCGGGCCGGCCAGCCCTTCTGTCATGGCGGATTTCAGGATTCGGTTGGGAATGACCTGCCCGCAGGGCAGGGGCAGCGGCTGGGCAAGGGGACTACTCATCATGTTGGCCTGCGATCGTGGCGACGGGTTGGTCAGACTAGGACCTCCCGCCGCCACGCGCAATGACCGGATACATTCTCCACCGGACGGGGCACGTTGACAGGCTCAGTGCATATGCTGCGGTGCCACCGGCACGTCCGACGCGAACATGTACAACGTCCCCGTGTCGATGCACCGGGCCGCGTCGGTGCTGCACTTGCGGAACACCATCATCGGTTCCTCCGGCAGCTGAAAAAAGAAACAGGCATCCTCGCCGACATCTCTGAAGCGGCACAGGTTCAGCGTCAGGACCGACTCGTTCATGTTCCCCCTCCCTGCTGGACGGCGCATGCGCCATTACTTGATATATCGTATTGGACCTTGCTTTTTTGAGGGTGTTGCAGGAAATTTCAAGTCCTGTCGTGCAGAAACAGACTTCGATGTATATTCCCGGGAAAGATTTCAAGTGTATGAATAATATGAACAAAATGTGGCAATGGTACGCCGGCTCCGGGGCCGGCAGGCGACCTGTGCGAATTCTTCGTTCCAGCCTCGTACTGGGCCTGGTTTTGCTGCTGGCGGCATGTACGCCGCGGGATGTCCGTTGGGCGATGTTCGAATACTGGTCCACCAATACGCCGGAGAAGCGCTGCTACCAGTCCGGTTATCTGGTGGATTTTGATGCTGGTTATCAGGAGTGCCTTGAGACCGCAGCGGCGGGCAGTACCCGTTCGATGTTTCATCTGGGTGATCTGCACTACAAGGGTGAATGGCTCCCACGTGACCTGCCGGTGGCCTACGACTGGTATCACCGGGCAGCCCTGCAGGGGCACAACAACGCGCAATACACCGTGGCGCACATGATTCGCTACGGCGAGGGCGTGGAACAGGACCTGGTGCGGGCGCTGGCCTGGTATGACCTGTACGCTTTTTTTCACGACGGTAAGCTGGAGCGTTACCCGGCGCGGGAGGAACTGGTTGAGTTACTCAGCCCGGCAGAATACGAAGACGCCCAGGCAAAATACCGGCAGTTGGTTGCGCAGATTCAGGGGAATATCGCCGGGCGCGAATAGAGCCGGGCAGGCAGAACCCGCCCGGCTGTGTGCCCGGGTGATCTAGGGCTGAATCTCGCGATCAAACACCAGCTGGAAGGTCACGGGTACCGCCTGACTAATGGCGGGCAGGCCGACGATGTCACGCAGTTTCTCCAGGCCGCTGATCAGGTTGAACTGACCCGCCTGCACGATGACCGGCTGCGTACTGGTCACCAGAAAGCGATGCGCTGTAAGCCGGGTGATCAGCATTTCTGCCGTTACCACCTGCTCCTGACCATGAAGGTTCACCGTGATTTCCTGTGAGCTGGTGACGAAACGGCCACTGTGGAGTTTCTCCAGGTCCTCCACTGCGACACTGGTTGCAATGGTCGCGAGCGGGAAACGGGTAATCTCAAACAGCATGTCACGCACCCGGTCGTCCCGGATCTGCACACCGGTATCGACACTCGCGAGGTCGATTTCGATGGTGGCGTCGCCCCCCGCGGACGCCTGACCGCTGAGCTGATGAAAGCGATGCGTTTCCCCGACATGGTGCGCTTTCACAGAGACAAAGCTGATCCGTGACAGCTTGTTGTTCAGTTGCCAGTCGGCATGGACAAA
>JBFKXW010000016.1:0-17059 GCA_041637915.1 Pseudomonadales bacterium
GCAGGCGCTCCAGCAACTTGCCGATCTGTGGACCACCGCCATGCACCACGACCGGCTTCATGCCCACCAGCCGCATCAGCACCACATCGCGCGCAAAACTGGCGCTTAGCTGAGGATCGACCATGGCATGGCCGCCGTACTTGATCACAATCGTGCAGCCACTGAAGCGCTGTATGTAGGGCAGCGCCTCGGTCAGTACCGCTGCGATCTGTGCCGCATTGTCACGGCTGCCAGTCATGTCCCGTTCACTCCTGCGGACCATGGTCAGTCGGGCAACGCCAGCGAACTGTCGAGCCTCTGCAGCTGCTCACGGAAGATGTTCTTGATTTGCTCAAGGTCCTCGTCGCTGTTGCCTTCAAAGCGCAGCACAAGATTGGGGGTGGTATTGGATGCGCGCACCAGCCCCCAGCCATTCGCGAAATCGACCCGGACGCCGTCGATGGTGGTCACCTTGCCGCCTTCGAAGGTGGCCTCCTTGAGCAGGCGGTCCACCAGCACAAACTTGCTGTCTTCGCTGACGGGCAGATTGATTTCCGGGGTGACAAAGCTGCTCGGGAAGGCAGCGAAGATTTGTTCCGAGGAACGATCATCCCGGCTCAGGACTTCCAGCAGCCGGGCGCCTGCGTACAGTGCGTCATCAAAGCCGAACCAGCGCTCGCCGAAGAACAGGTGGCCGCTCATTTCACCAGCCAGCAGGGCGCCGGTTTCGCGGATCTTGGCCTTGATCAGTGAATGTCCGGTCTTCCACATGACCGGACGGCCGCCATAGTTGCTGATCAGGCGGCCCAGGTGCCGGGTGCATTTCACATCATAAATAACGCTGGCCCCCGGGTTGCGCGAGACCACATCCTTGGCGAACAGCATCAGCAGCCGGTCCGGATAAATGATGGTGCCCTCGCCCGTGACCACGCCCAGCCGGTCGGCGTCGCCGTCGAATGCCAGCCCGATATCAGCGCCCTCGGAGCGAACCCGCTCGATCAGGTCCTGCAGGTTGTCCGGATTGCCCGGGTCCGGGTGGTGATTCGGGAAGTTGCCATCGGGCTCGCTGTACAGGGACGTCACCTCGCAACCAAGATCCTGGAAGAGCTGCGGAGCCAACAGGCCGGCAGAGCCGTTGCCACAGTCGATGACGATCTTGAGCGGCTTGTCGATGGAGATGTCTTCCGTGATCTGTGCGAGGTAGCTTGGATTCACATCCTGTTCGCCAACACCGCCTTCGCCGGACAGCAGTTCTCCATCCAGAATCCGCTGCCGGATCGCGGTGATTTCCTCGTTCGCCAGGGCATTGCCACCAATCACGATCTTGAATCCATTGTACTGGCCGGGGTTGTGACTGCCGGTCACCATGACACCGCCCGCAACACCTTCCGCCTGTGCGGCGAAGTACAGCACGGGCGTCGCGGTCTGACCGATATTCAGCACCTGCCGACCGCTGGCCGCCAGGCCGGAAATTAATGCCTGGCAGAGCGCCGGGCTGGAGTTGCGTACGTCGTGGCCGACGACGAAAAAGCCATCCGAATGCTCCGCCGCGATGCTGCCGATCGCCTGACCCACGGCCTGGGCGATTTCCTCGTTCAGGGTCTCTCCGTAAATGCCCCGAATATCGTAGGCACGAAAGATCTCCGCCGGCACATTGGCCGGGCTGCGCGACGGCGCCGGAGGTGCTTCATCCGCCGTCGCGTGCTGACGGTTTGCTGCAGGGGCCTGTGTCGGCTGTTCGTCTTCTTCCTCTACGATCATCTCACCCCCCATGGGCGGGGGGGGCGGCTCCGGCGGCGCCTTCTCGGGCGCGGGCGGTGGCTCCTCGCTGGGGGAAGCCGGACCATTTGCATTGAGCATGGCACGCCGCGGGCTGTTTGCCGGCGCAGGGGCCGCAGTCTGGGCGGCCATCTTGGGGACCGAGCGGGCGTACAGAAAAATGGCTGCCAGGGCGGAGACCAGGCAGATCAGGCCGCCAAGACCCACCGCCGTACCGATCAACCCGATCGATACCACGTCATGATGCAGCAAGCGTTTGGAGGGTCGGAACGATATCTGCCAAAGCGGGTTGGTGGTCTCCAGCTTGATCTGCCGTGCGTTGCGATCGGCTTCACTGCCTACCGTCAGCATCTCGCTTTCTTCGCCGTCTTCGCCGAATTGCTGTAACAGCCGCATCACGCCGGATCCGCTCGGAAAGGCCTCCAGTGGTCCGGTGATCGCAGTGGCGCTTAGGGACAGCAGCACCACGCCACGGATCGGCCCACCCGGCCCGTCATACACGGCGCGGATCATGTGCAACTGCATTTCGTCTCCGCCCAATCGCAGCTCACCTGGCACGGACAGGCCGTCCCGCGCCTGGCGGATCATATCCAGGTCCGCAAAACTCAGGTCGCCATGGTCCGTGCGCTGAACATTGAGGTCTGCGGTCGGCAGCAGCCGCAGGCGCGCCGCATTCGGAATGCCACGCCGCATCAATACGGCCATGGTGTCCAGGCGTTCCTGTTGCTTGCCGTGGAGTGCAGCCGCCAGGCCAGGCGTTGCCGCCAGTGAATCAATCTGTGCTTGTGCCGCCTGGAACGCATGATTCACGCTGCGCCCGTACTGGTCGGCGAGGCTGTTGGCGAGTTGTGTGCGCAGGTTTTCGCTGCCGTTCACGATCGCACCGAGGTAGAGCATGACGGCGATCAGTGCGATTCCGACACCGATGCCGGTCACCGCCATCATCATGAATCGACGTGCGCCCTGGATGGATTCAGTTGCTGACACAGGGAATTCCTCTACAGTCGGCCGGCCAGGCCATCATGGGGTGAACCGCGTTCGAAGCAGCATGGATCTCGGCATCGCCACGGGGTCTCTGAACTGGTCATACATTATAGAGGAACCCTGTGCCGGGGCCGACCGGCACTGCGCTCACACAGGATTACGGCCGGTTGCGTTCGGATGCCTCAGTGGCTGCCGGAGTGCCCGAATCCGCCGGCACCGCGCTTGCTCTCGGAAAATTCCTCCACGACCTCGAAGGATGCCTGCACCACGGGAATGATCACGAACTGGGCGATACGCTCGGCGGGTTGTATGTCGTAGGGCTCGCTGCCACGGTTCCAGAGGCTGACCATCAGCTCACCCTGGTAGTCCGAATCGATCAGCCCGGTTCCGTTGCCGAGCACAATGCCCCTCTTATGGCCCAGCCCCGACCGCGGCAGGATGATGCCAGCCAGACCCGGGTCGGCGATGTGCACCGCCAGCCCGGTCCGAACCAGCGTACAGGCGCCGGGTTTCAGGGACAGCGGTTCATCCAGACAGGCCCGCAGGTCCATGCCGGCCGAGCCGGGCGTGGCATGTGCTGGCAGGGGAATGTGTGTACCGACCCGGTCATCGAGAATTTTAACGGCGATCTTGTTCATGCCCTGCGGCAGCTCCCTTGTGAGATTCCTGATAGGCGGCGGCGACGATTTCGACCAGACGACGGGCAAGAGAATGCTTCTCCTGCAGTGCGAGTTCGTCACTGCGACCGTCGGGATGGTACACGCAGGCCGCATTGTGGTCGCTGTCCATGCCGCGATCAGGGCTGCCCACCTCGTTCCCGACCAGCAGGTCGAGACCTTTGCGCTGCAGTTTGTCCCAGGCATGCCCGGACAGGTCGTGGGTTTCTGCGGCGAATCCCACGCAAAAAGGCCGCGGGGCTCCGGCAGCCACCCCCGCGATGATGTCAGGGTTACGGACCAACTCCAGCGATAGCGTGGGAGCGGATTTCTTGATCTTCTGCGGCTGTGTTTCGGCGGGACGGTAATCGGAGACCGCTGCGGTGCCGATAAAGATCTGGCAATCTGTGAGCGCGGCAGTGACTGCCTGCTCCATCTCCAACGCGGTACCGACCTGCACCCGGGCCACGCGTTCCGGGGGCTCCAGGCAGGTTGGCCCGGAGATCAGCGTGACCCTGGCCCCGGCATCCCGGCAGGCGCCTGCCAGCGCGTAGCCCATCTTGCCGGAGCTCCGGTTACTGATGAAGCGCACCGGATCGATGGGTTCGCGGGTCGGGCCGGCGGTAATCACCACCGCCACGCCCTGCAATGTCCCGGTCTGGAAGCACGCAGCGCAGTGTTGTGCCAGTTGGTCTGCCTCGAGCATGCGCCCCGGGCCGATTTCTCCACAGGCCTGTTCACCCGACGCCGGTCCCCAGATCGCCACCTGGCGCTCTTTCAGGATCGCCAGGTTGGCCTGGGTTGCCGGGTCCTGCCACATCTGCTGGTTCATGGCGGGGGCGATGGCGCGTGGGGCTTCGGTCGCCAGCCAGACCGCGCCCAATAGATCGTCTGCCCGGCCGTGGGTCAGGGACGCGATAGAATCGGCTGTCGCCGGCGCGACCAGCAGCAGGTCTGCCCAGCGTGCCAGCTCAATGTGGCCCATGCCGGCTTCCGCTGCCGGATCCAGCAGGTCGGTGTGGACCGGGTTGCCAGACAGCGCCTGCAGGGTCAGTGGCGTGATGAACTCCAGCCCGCCGCGGGTCATGATCACACGCACCTCGGCACCGGCGTCGCGCAGTCTGCGCACGGTTTCGGCCGCTTTGTAGGCGGCAATGCCGCCACACACGGCAAGCAGAATGCGCTTGTTGGTCAGTGCCGGCATGGGTCAGGCTCATTTGCTGGTCAAAGGGTGCCGAAACGATAGCAAAGGCAGGGACAGGCCGTCGATGAAAGCGGCGCGATACCGTAACGGGAGAATGGGAGGCGAAGACGTTGACACTGCTGGACTGGCCGCAGCCGGAGCGGCCCCGCGAGAAACTCTGTGCGCAGGGCAGTGCCAGCCTCAGCGATGCGGAACTGCTGGCGGTGTTGCTGGGCACCGGGATGCGTGGCCAGAATGTCCTGGATCTGTCGCGACAGGTGCTGCAGCGCAGTGGCGGCCTGGTCGGGCTGTTTCGCATGGAGGAGCCGGCGCTGCGGCAGCTGCCCGGTATGGGGCGCAGCCGTTTTGCCCTGTTTCAGGCGGCCCTGGAAGTGACCCGTCGGGTCTATTTTCAGGAGTTACAGGCGGGAGGCGCGCTGACCAGCCCGCAGGCGGCCGAGCGGTACCTGCAGGTCCGGCTCGGGGGCCGGACTCGGGAGGTATTCGGGTGCCTGTTCCTGGATACCCAGCACCGCGTGATCGGTTTCGAGGAGCTTTTCGAGGGTACGCTCGACAGCGCGGCGGTCTATCCGCGGGAAATCGCACGCCGGGCGCTGCAACTGCACGCCGCCGCAGTCATCCTCGCGCACAACCACCCTTCCGGCCTGGCCGAGCCGAGTGCCGCGGACCGCCGTATCACAGACCAGGTCCGCGACGGGCTGGCGCTTCTGGACATTCGCGTATTGGATCATCTGGTCGTCGGCCAGTCCCGGGTGGTGTCCTTTGCGCGCCGTGGCTGGCTGTAAAGGTTGCCTGTGTCGGGGGCTTCTGGTATAAATCGCGCTCTTTTTTTGGCGTCCCCGCCAGGAAAGCCCTGTCGGCCTGCATTTCGGGCCCGCAGTGCCAAGTGTGGGGCCGGATCGCAGCAGGTGAAGCAGCAATGTCCAAGGTCTGTCAGGTAACCGGAAAGCGGCCGCAGAGCGGGAACAACGTGTCGCACGCGCATAACAAGACGCGCCGGCGCTTCGAACCGAACCTGCACTACCATCGCTTCTGGGTGGAAAGTGAGAAACGATACGTGCGTCTGCGGGTGAGCAGCCACGGCATGCGCATTATCGACAAGCGCGGTATTGATACGGTGCTGGCGGATCTGCGCCAGCGCGGCGAGAAGTTCTGAGCGGGGGCGGATAGCGATGCGTGACAAGATCAAACTGGTGTCTTCGGCAGGAACCGGGCACTACTACACGACCACCAAGAACAAGCGCACCACGCCGGACAAACTGGAAATGAAAAAGTTTGACCCGGTCGTGCGCAAGCATGTGATGTACAAGGAAGCCAAGATCAAGTAGGCCAACGCATCACAGGCGAATCAAATAACCCGGCATGACGCCGGGTTTTTTGTGTGTGTTTTACGCGCTTCATGCCAGGGCAGGCTGCAGGGAATAACTGCGCAACTGGCGGGCAAACTCGTGCAAGGATTCCACGCCGCTGGCTTCCGCCTGCCGACACCAGTCATGCAGTGCTTTCAGCCGTTCGTTGCGGTTCGCATGCGCCTTCTGCCAAATGGATTGCAGTGCCAGTCGTTTCTCGTAGAGGAGCTTCAGCTGCGGGCTTTCGGAAAGAATGTGCCGCAGGCGCTCTTTGCCGCTCGGATCGATCAGGCGCTCCTCGCGGGTCAGCAGGACCCGGGCACGCCGCAGCATGCGGCGGGCGGATTCATCAGCACGCTTGAGCTCTTCGCGTAGCGCCGGCACGACCACGTGGCGCTGGTAGTTGGCCATGATCTGGAAGCGGTTATTGACGACGGCCAGCAACGTGTCCTGATCCAGCGCATCCTTGCCTTCCACCTGATGTACGACCGGCCCCTCACTGATCACCCGTGCCAGGCCCAGCCGGCGCAGGCAGCGAATATAAAACCAGCCGAGGTCGAACTCCCACGGGCGATAGGCGAGCCGCGCGGAGTTCGGATAGGTGTGGTGATTGTTATGCAGTTCTTCCCCGCCGATCAGCACGCCCCAGGGCACAATATTGCGCGCTGCATCCGGGCATTCGTAGTTACGATACCCCCAGAAATGTCCGATGCCGTTGATGACGCCGGCGGCGAATAACGGAATCCAGAGCATTTGAATGGCCCAGATGGCAATCCCGATGGGGCCGAACAGCACCAGGTCGATGATCCCCATGAGCGTCACACCTAGATTTTCATGCGGACCGATGACATGGCGGTCGAGCCAATCTGATTCAAAGCCCTGTCCGAACTTACGCAGGGTCTCGGGGTTTTTGGCTTCGGCGGCGTACAACTCCGCCCCGCGGGTCAATACCTCACGAATCCCGAGAATCTGCGGACTGTGCGGGTCCTGATCCGTTTCGCAGTGTGCGTGATGTTTGCGGTGCACTGCCGACCATTCGCGTGGATGCATGCTGGTCGTCATCCAGGCCCAGATGCGGAAAAAGATTTTCAACGCCGGGTGCAGGTCCAACGCGCGGTGTGCGCAATGACGATGCATGTAGATCGTCACAGTGATGATGGTCATGTGGGTGAGGCCGAGGATAATCAGGATGGTTTGCCACCAGTTGGGGTCAAACACGCCGGTCAGGTAGTCCATAGATTTTGATTCCGCGTACAGTTTTCGAGGAGATGGGCTGGATCAGGCGCTCGCAGTGCCGGGGCACCAGCGCATGCCCCGATTATGACGTAAATTCGCGCTCCGCGTCCCGGATTGGCCGGGCTGTCTACACGGGACGCGTCTGTAGCAAAATCGCGCCGCCCTCCGTGGACGTGGCCTGCCACCCCGCTTTGACGAAGGTGGTGGTGGTTTCCTCACAAATCAGCGCTGGACCTTCAATCGTGGTTTTCGCAGGAAGCGCATTACGGGCATAAACGGGCACGGGTTCGGCATGTCCGATCAGACGTGTCTCCCCGGCTTCCGATTCTTTCAGCGCGGTTGCAGGTGGCGGAAATGCCGTGAGGCCGGGCTGGGTGTGCGCCTGTACCCCCAGGTGCACCAGTTCCAGCGCACGTTGGGGAAATGCATGCCCATAGGTTTGGCGGTGCAGGTGATGAAAGGCATCCGCCATTGCAGTCATCGAACGCCAGGGTAATGTCAGCGTGAACGACTGACCGGCGTAGCGGAGTTCCGCAGTACGGCGGAAACGGATTGCAGTATCCGGCACGCCGGACCCCATCATGTCGTCCTGCAGCGTGGATTCCATGTCGGCAAAGGTTTGCTCCACGGTGTCCGACTCGATCGCATCCAGGCGCCATTCCCGGGTGAGCGTTAGGCTGCGCCCCGGCGCCGCTGCGAGCATGCCCAGCGCCGAAAAAATACCCGCATGCACAGGCACGATGATGGTGCGTATCTGTAGCAGATCGGCCAGATCACAGACATGCAATCCCCCGGCGCCGCCGAAACAGCACAGCGTGAATGTGGCTGGATCGAGTCCCCGGGCGACCGACACCTGTCGCAACGCCGCTGCCATATGCTCGTTGGCGAGTTCCACCACGCCGACTGCTGCCTGTTCCGCAGTGACACCCAGCTGATGGCCCAGGGTGGATAGGGCCGCATGGGCCGCCCCTGCTTCCAGCATGAGCGAACCGCCGAGCGCCCTGGATGCGGGCAACCGGCCGAGGACGACATTGGCGTCAGTGACGGTGGCCTGCAGGCCGCCCTGCCCATAGCAAGCCGGACCGGGCGTGGCCCCCGCTGACTGCGGCCCGACATGCAGGATGCCGCCTTCATCGACATGGGCGAGCGAGCCGCCACCGGCACCGATGGTATGAATGTTCAGGGCCGGCACTGCCAGTGGCAGGGACCCGATACGGCCCTCGGCGGTCAGTTGAGGTTCGCCGAGAATCGCTGCCACATCGGTCGAAGTGCCACCCATATCAAAGGTCAGCAGGTGGTCGGTGTCGGTGATCCGGCCCAGCAGGCCGGCCGCCGCCAGACCGCCGGCCGGGCCGCTGAGCAGGAGCCGCACCGCACGCTGCGGCGCCTGTTCAGCCGGGACATGCATGCCGTCGGACTGCATGATGGCAAGTGTCGAGGGTGCAGCCAACCTCTGCAGCCGCTCCAGATAGCCAGCCACAAGGGGTCCGAGCCGGGCATTGAGCCAGGTGGCCACGGCACGTTCGTATTCTCCAATGCGTGGCAGCACATCCGATGAACAACTCACGTACAGGCCGGGGGGCATGGCCCGGGCGATCTCTGCTTCCTGCTCCGGGTCGAGATAACTGAACAGCAGGCTGATCGCGACAGCCTCCGCGCCGGACTCCACCAGTTCCTGTGCCAGTGCGGCGAGCTGAGCCGTATCCGGTCGCGCGATCTGTTGGCCGTGTGCGTCAATTCGGGCGGACACGCCAAAGCATAGCGATGGCGGCACCGGCGGCTGCGCGGGTGCGACGTGCAGCGCATACAGGTCTTCACGCGCCTGGCGACCGATGGTCAGGAGATCGGTGAAGCCCGCATTGGTGATGAAAGCGGTTCGGGCGCCCTTGCCCTGTAGCGCGGCATTGGTGGCAATGGTGGTGCCGTGGACAATGCGCAGGGTGCCGGCGCGCATGGCTTCCACGAGGCCGAGCTTTTCGATGCCGGCCAGGATGGACCGTTCTGGTGCATCAGGCGTCGAGAGCACCTTGCAGGTGTGCAGCCTGGTGCCGTCAAACCAGACGAAGTCGGTAAACGTGCCCCCGGTGTCCACACCCAGCAGGTTGGATGGTTCGCGTTGTGGCGGGATGGCGGACTCCTGGCAGGGGCTTGATCCGGGCGTTATTGTAGCGCCCCTGTTCCACGCGAAAAGGACGTGTTCAGGCATGCCGGAGTTGCCGGAAGTGGAAACCGTGCGGCGCGGTCTGGCGCCGCACCTGGTCAGGCAGAAGATACATGCAGTGCAGGTCTTCGAGCCGCGCCTGCGCTGGCCGGTGCCTGCAGGGTTGGCGCAGGCATTGCGTGGCCAGGTGATTCACTCAGTGGAGCGACGTTCCAAGTATCTGCTGATCCGGTTTGCACGGGAGACTCTGCTGATCCATCTCGGGATGTCCGGCAGCCTGCGGCTGGTGTCGCCCGATGAGGCGCGCAGGCGCCATGACCATGTCGACTTCGAATTGTCCGGCGGCAGCATCCTGCGGTATCACGATCCGCGTCGGTTCGGGGCCATCCTGCTGGCGGGCGTGGAGCCGTATGCACATGCGCTGTTGCGCAACCTCGGGCCGGAGCCCCTCACAGACGCCTTCAATGGCGCACACCTGCATGCACGTTCGCGGGGCCGGCGCGTGGCGGTGAAGGTTTTTCTCATGGATGCCGCCCAGGTTGTCGGTGTCGGCAACATTTACGCCAGTGAATCCCTCCACGTGGCCGGCATCCGGCCGACCACACCTTGCGGCCGCATCAGCCGGCAACGCTATGATGTGTTGGCGAAAGCGGTGAAGTTGGTGCTTACTGACTCCATTGCCCAGGGCGGGACGACGTTGCGAGACTTCGTGAACGGCAACGGCAGGCCCGGTTACTTTGCCCAGAGGTTGGCCGTTTATGGCCGCGAGGGTCAGCCCTGCCCGCGATGCGGCGGGGAGATTCGCGCCCGCCGACTCGGTCAGCGCAGCACGTTCTGGTGCCCGGACTGTCAGCGTTGAGGCACCTCGCACCGGCCCCGGTTATCCCTTCGAAAATTTCAGCTATTATGGAGGCTTAGAGCGACTCTCTCGCCTTGTCTTTCCAGCTAAGGAGCTTTTGCGATGAAATTCCCCGGCCTGCGCCAGACACTGGCAGCCCTGGTGGCCACCCTCTTGCTGACCCTGCCAACCGTGAGCCAGGCGAAATCCCTTGCGGACCAGGATCCGAGCGCGCTGAGGATGACCGGTGATCTGCTGGTTGCCCGCCCGATGTTGTTGGGTGCCACCCTGTTGGGTGGCGTTGTGCTCGTGGTGAGTCTGCCGTTCCACGCGCTGGGCGGAAACTCCGCACAGGCAGCGGACACCCTGTTCATCGAGCCTGCCAAGAACACCTTCTTTCGCTGTCTTGGATGTGTGGAACGCATCAACGACCAGCATCTGAACTTCTGAGCTTCAGTGGCGAATGCAAGATAAGGGCAGCCAGCGGCTGCCCTTTTTTTTGGAGCGGCTGGTGTTTTTTCCTGTTCAGGGTGCCGAACAGCCCTCCGTCGCTCAGTGAACCCGCGCCGAGCCGATCCCGCGCGGGTCGCTGGCTGCCTGGACTTCCTGCTTCTCCACATTCCACAGGATGGCCTGCATGTTCCCGTACCGGCGACCGACGGATTTCAGCTTGTGTCCCTTGCTGAGTAGCCCGGCACGCAGGGTTGCGTTGAACGCGTCCGGTTCATGCTGGACCACATCCGGCAAATACTGATGGTGGAATCGGGGCCGCGCTACCCATTGGCTGGGAGCCTCTCCATCCAGATGTTCCAGCGCGCCGAGCAGCACCATCGTGATGATCCGGCTGCCGCCCGGCGTGCCGAGTATTGCGAAGCTGCCCGGTGATTCGATGATCGTGGGGGTCATACTGGAAAGTGGCCGTTTGCCCGGCACGATCGCGTTGGCCTGACTCCCGACCAATCCGTAGGTATTCGGTTGGCCAGGAGCCGCCGAGAAGTCATCCATCTCATTGTTGAGGAGCACACCGGTGCCGGGTGGTACGTATGCCGACCCGAACGGCGTATTGATGCTCAGCGTCGCCGCAACCATATTGCCGTGGCGATCCAGCACGGAAAAGTGCGTGGTATGGGTGCCGTCGGCCTCCAGCGCCATGGCCTCGGGCAGCGCCAGACTGTTCGTGCGCTCCTCCAGCCGGATGCCTGCAGCCAGCCGATCGGCATGATGGCGGGAGATGAGACGGGCAGTGGGGACGGTGAAAAAGTCCGGATCTCCGAGAAACTGGGCACGATCACGGTATGCCCGACGCATCGCCTCGATCAGCAAGTGGGTCTGGTCGATCGGTCCCAGTTCCTGCCAGGACCAGTGCTCGAGAATCTGCGTGATGGTCGCGAGCGCGATGCCTCCGGCAGACGGAGGGGGAGCGGTGATGAAACGGTGCGGCCCCATCGCAAAGCGCACCGGTTCGCGTTCGTGCACGCGATAGGCGGCGAGGTCTTCCTCCGTCCAGATGCCACCTTCCTGCCGCACGCCGGCCACCAGCCGGCGGGCCACCGGTCCGCGGTAGAAGCCATTGAATCCCTCTTCTCCGAGCCGCTCCAGCGTGCTCGCCAGATCCGCCTGGATAATCCGCGTGTCGGATTCCGGCATACCGTCCGGTAGAAAAATCTCGGCGGTTTTCGCATGTGTCTCCAGCGCCCCCATCCGGTACAGGGACAGCAGGCGGTACTTGGGGTCGGCCAGAAAGCCTTCCCGCGCGACGCGCACGGCGGGCCGCAGCAGGCGCGACAGGCGCAAGCGGCCATAGTGCTCGGCGATGTGCACAAATGCGGCGGCCTGGCCGGGAATGCCGGCCGCCAGCGGCCCATCCAGCGAGGCGCGCGCGCGTGGTTCCCCGCTCTCGTCCAGGTACATATTGCCGGTCGCGGCGCCCGGTGCGGTTTCGCGTGCATCGACAAAGAGATAGCGGCCCGTATCTCCAAATCGCAACAGCCAGAAGCCCCCCCCGCCGATGCCGGCGCTGTAGGGCTCCGCCACACCAAGGACTGCGGCGACGGTCACGGCGGCATCAAACGCGTTACCGCCTGCCTCCAGCACCTGAAGGCCGGCCTGCGTTGCCAGCGGATGGGCGCTGGCGATCGCGGCGGCCGGCGGTCTCGGTGGCGCTGCGCTGGCCAGCGGATGGAACAGGCACAGGACGGCGCATGCGAGCCAGATCGCTGCCGGTGGGGAGGCATTCATGTTTCGAACCGCTTTTGCAGGGCGGTACGTACCGCCGGGTGAACAAACCGGGTGACGTCCCCGCCCAGGGAGGCAATTTCACGCACCAGCGTGGAAGAGATATAGGAGTACTGCTCTGCCGGCGTCAGGAACACGGTTTCGATGTCTGGCGACATCGCCCGATTCATGTTGGCCAGCTGAAACTCGTACTCGAAATCGGCTACGGCGCGCAGTCCGCGCAGAATCACCTGCGCTTGCTGCGCGCGCGCGAACTCGATCAGGAGGGAGTTGAATCCACAGATCTCCACATTGGGCAGGTGCCCGAGCACGGCCTTGGAAAGCTCGATCCGCTGCGCCAGGTCGAAGGCCGGCGCTTTCTTGGGGCTGGAAGCGATGGCCAGGATCACCCGGTCAAAGAGTTTGGAGGCCCGCTCAACAAGGTCACTATGGCCATTGGTGATCGGATCGAAAGTGCCGGGGTAAATCACTGAACGCATGACGGGTTCCGGGTGGCAGGTCAGACCGACAGTGTATGCAGGATGCCGGCCGATCTGAACCCGTCTCAGGAAAGCTGTGGTTGGAGTTCAGCGGCGAGATGATCGGCAAAGTGCGTGGCAATGGCAATGATCGTCAGCTGCGGGCTGGCCCCGAGGCTGGTGGGAAACAGCGAACCGTCCATCACCGAAAGGTTCTCCAGATGATGGAAGCGGCCCCGACTGTTGGTGACGGCATGTTGTGGGTCATTGCCCATCGCACAGCCGCCCATGACATGGGCACTCGCGAAGCGGGTCCGCGGCGCGTCCGGCGCCAGCGCGGCGATGGCCGACCTGGCTTCGGAATACCGCGCGTAGGGCCGTGCATCTGCATGCACCGGCATGACCGTCCGGGCGCCGGCGGCGAACTGGATTTCCGCCATGGCCAGCCACGCCCTGCGCACCCCGTTCCAGACATAATCCGTAAACGGGTAGGACAGGTGCGCGTGACGAAAGTCGTCCAGCCAGACGTGCCCGCCCTGACTGCCGCTATCAAAGCCATCCCGCAGCAAGGCTGCCAGGCAGTTGGTGTGCGGGAGTTCGCCCATCCATCGCGCATGACGTTCACCCACCGCCGGCAGGGTCGCCGACCAGAGCACCGGGTGCAGTGGCAGTGCCTCGATGCGAAAGCCCATGCGGCCAACCGCGCCGTTTGGAAACAGGAAGTGGTCACACTGCGCGGATTGCGGTGCGCCGTGGTAGGGGTCCACCTGCTGCTCGAACAAGGCCCGGCTCAGCACCACCGGGTGCAGAAATGTACGCCGACCGATGCGCCGGTATGGATCGGGTACGGAGGAACGCAGCAGGATGCCCGGGGAGGCGAGCCCTCCGGCCGCGAGGATGAAATGGCGTGCGCGAATACGGATCGTCACGCCAGTCTTTTTTACGCCATTGGGTTCCAGCGCCCGACAGACCATTTCCTCCACCCGCCCTTTCGCATGTACCAGCCGCTCGCAGCGCAGCCGTGTGTAGAGCCGGGCACCCTCCCGCAGGACAGCCGGCAGGCTGGTGGTGAGGGTGCTTTGCATGGCGTTGGTGGGGCATCCCATCGAGCAATACCCGAGGTTCCAGCAGCCACGCACAGCGCGTTCCATCCGATCCACGTGCCAGCCCAACCGACTGCATCCCTGATCAAGCACGTCGTTATTTTCATTGCGCTGTGTGGTCCATGGCCCAACGCGCAGCCGGGCCCGTACCTGCGCCAGCACCGGCGCCAGCATCTCCGGGTTCAACGCCAGCACATCGCGCGCATCTCTCCAGAACTGCAGCGTTTCCGGCGGCGGGTCATACATGGTGCCCCAGCTGATGGCGGTAGAGCCGCCCGCCATTCGGCCCTGCAACAGGTTTACGTCACCGGCTGCGGTGCGACGGAGCCCGCCCTCCTGCAGCTGCCACCGGTAGGCGTCGACCTCCTCCATGCGGAAATCGCGGGTGGTGCGAAACACGCCTTCCTCGACCAGCACGACCTTCAGGCCCGCAGTTGTCAGTACTTCGGCAGCCGAGGCGCCGCCCGCCCCGGTACCGACGATGACGACATCGGTCTCGATCCGACGGCTCTTCACCAGGCGGGAGGCGTCTGTCACCGACCATTCGGCCTCCAGACCCTCACGCAGGAAGTCACGAATGCTCATGGATCAGCTCTTCAGCAGAACGCGGGCGTTGTTGGGAATGCCCGGGTAGCCAGTGCGCGCCACGCTTTCCGGTACCGCGTACCAGGCAGCCTGAATAACCCGGGTAATGGCGTGCAAGATGCTCTGCAGGAGCGGCAGTCTGGAGTTCGACCAGCGATCAATGAAGTCGCGAATATCCGCTTCGCTGGCTTCATTCCACGATTGCGCGACGCCGGTAAACAGGATTCGGTACGCAGGATAGGAAATAAGATCGAGAATCTGCCGGCTCTGGCGATGAATCTCCTCGGAGGAGTAATACAGGATCGAGTCGGCACTGCGCAGGACCCGCTCCAGTTGTTGTTCGTGCTCCTCTCCACTGGCAGGCAGCCGGCTTCCCAGCACCACCGGCGCAATGGCCCGCAGGGCGACCAGGTCCCGATCCTGCAACAGCAGCCATTCTCCGGGCAGCGGCGTTGGCGATTTGAACGGTTCCAGCAGATAGACGAGCCCGGAACTGGCGCCCAGAAACAGGCTGCCGAGCAGGCCGGTCTGCATCAGTTTGCGCCGGGAGACGTAGATCTTTTTCATATTCGGCTCTTGCCTCTGCCTCCCCATTGTAGGGGATTCAGCCGGCGACTCAGGCGCGACTGGACAGTGTTTCTGCAAGGAACCCTGGTATTCTCTGCTCCAGCCAGTACTGTGGCCGACCCGGCACTGCACCGGAGACAAAGCCGACATGGCCGCCCTGCTGGCTCAGCTCCAGCACCGTACCGCGGGCCAGGTCCTGTGCCTGCGGAATGGAGCCGGCTTCCACCAGCGGGTCATCAACCGCATGAATCAGCAACGTCGGTGCATCAATCGCCCGCAGGTAGTGCCGGCTGCTCGCGCGCTGGTAGTAATCCGCAGCACCGTCAAACGCGTGCAGTGGCGCCGTGATGCGGTCATCAAACTCCCACAGGGTGCGGATGTCTTCCAGTGCACCCAACCCCAGCAGGGACTGCAGGTGTTCCTCGGCGGCGATGCGGCGATAGTGTTCACGCTTGGAGCGGGCGGCCACCAGCAGGTTGCCGAGCAGATGGTCGCGATAAATCCGTCCGGCGCCGTCATCCAGCTTGCGCTGACAGGCCTGCAGATCATAGGGAACGGATACGGCAACCGCGCACTGCACCGGCACCTGCTGGCCCTGCTCGCCCAACCATTTCAGCAGCACGTTGCCACCGAGCGAGTAGCCCACCGCCGCCAGTGGCCTCGACCGGAAATCATGCTGCGTGGTAATCCAGCGCACCAGGCAATCGAGGTCGCCGGTCTCGCCGGAGTGGTAGGCGCGCGGCAACCGGTTGACCTCGCCACTGCAGCCACGGAAATTCAGTACCACGCTGCTCCAGCCGCGCTGCAGCAGCGCGGCTTGCAGACCCCATGCATACTGCGAGTCAGACGAACCGGTCAGACCATGCAGAATAATCACCAGCGGGCCACTGCGGTGTTCCAGCCCACACCAGTCGAGGTCGATGAAGTCCCCGTCCGGCAGTTCCATGCGCTGACGGATGCGTGGTGGCGGTCGGAAGCGGCGCAGCCGGCTGGGTACGATGGTCTGCAAGTGTGGGCCCGGGAGCCACCAGGCCGGCTGGAAATCGCTTTTTCTGACCGTCATGTGCAGTACAGCGCATAGCCGGTGTGCGCGGACTGCCCCTGGCGGTGCAACTGCCAGCCTTGCGGAGTCGCCGGTGGATCACCCGTTGCGGCGAACTCCAGGTAGACGCGGGCACCGGGGTTGAGGAGCGGCTGCTCTGCCAACATTTGTACGCTCCGTTGCAACAGGTCGCTGTCAAAAGGCGGATCCAGAAACACCAGATCGAAGCGGGATTCGCCGGTTGCAGTGTTCGCCAGCCAGGTCAGCGCATCGGTTGTATGTACGACAACCTGCGGCAGCTGCCAGGCCCCGATGAGTCTGGTGAGCTGATCCGCAGCCAGCCGGTCTTTCTCGATCAGCACCACCTCCAGGGCGCCCCGGGAACAGGCCTCCAGCCCGAGCGCGCCAGTGCCTGCATACAGGTCCAGCACGCGATGATCATGCAGGGGTCCGAGCCAGTTGAACAGGGTCTCGCGGGTGCGGTCGGGCGTGGGACGCAGGCCGGGCCGTTCTGCGACCGTGATCCGTCGTCCACGCTGCGCACCGCCGATGATGCGGACTTGCCCGGCGCCCCCCGCTGCCTTCATGACGCTTCTTTGTCACCGCCCGTCGGTTCGGTTTCCGGTTGTCTGGGTCCGACGCGCAGCAACAGCATGCGCTCCGGATCGACATGGCGTCGGAAGGTCGCCAGGACGTCTTCGCGCGTGACCGCGTTGACACGATCCACATAGGTGTTCAGATCGTCCAGCGGGAGACGGTAAAACCCGATCGAGCCCAGCTGACCCGTGATGCTGGCATTGCTGGCGGTTTGCAGGGGAAACGCCCCGGCCAGGTGGCGTCGAGCATCGCGAACCTGCTCCTCATTCGGGCCGTGTTCAAGAAA
>JBFKXW010000017.1:0-16612 GCA_041637915.1 Pseudomonadales bacterium
CAGCTTCCAGTTTGCCTGGCGCTCGCTGACGGACTGCCGATAGAACACCGATTCGGCCATTCCGAAGGCGGCGATGTCAGACTCGATTTCGCCCATCCACGCATCGAGTGCCAGTTCAGCGCCCGGTGTGGGCAGGAGCCAGATCAACCCCTGGCGTTCTGCACAAGGAAGCGGGATCAGGCCACGCTCCTGCAGTGTGCTGCGCGGAAAACCCTCGGCAAGCGGCACACGCTCCAGCCGGCCATCCAGTGCATAGACCCAGTTGTGATACGGACAGATCAGCTTGCGCACAGATGTGGGTTGATTCCCGTCGACCAGCCGCGTGGCGCGATGCGCACACTGGTTCAGGAAAGCACGTAATGTCCCGTCCTCGCCCCGGACCAGCAGTGTGGGGACGCCCAGCAGATCATGCGTCATGCAGTCGCCGGGTTCTGGCATTTGGCTGCCATGGCCCACAACCAGCGGGTACCGCCGGAACAGCGTTTGCTGCTCCCAGTCGAAAAACTGCGGGTCTGTATAGCGGGAAACCGGAACACGCATTTCCTGTTCGCCCATTTCCAGGCGTTCGTGTTCGATGTTCTCCAGCATGCGGCGAAACATGCGAAGGTGGCGGGGGTGATCCATCGCCGGAACCTCCTGCGCAGCTTGCCTGCAATGTGACACTAATCGTGCCAGAGGACAAATGGGAGACGTGGCATCATGCGGTTACACTGGCAGACAGGTTGTGAACAGGAGTGCGGACATGGCGGTGGAACAGGTGGTGCTGGGTGGCGGTTGTTTCTGGTGCCTGGATGCGGCGTTCCGGCAGATCCGGGGTGTGCTGGCTGTGGAGTCCGGCTATGCCGGGGGTCGGACGCAGAACCCAACCTATGAGCAGATCTGCAGCGGGGCGACTGGGCACGCGGAAGTCGTTCGGGTCGACTTCGATCCCGAGGTCCTGCCCCTGGACGCGTTGCTGGAAGTTTTCTGGGTCATTCATGATCCGACCACGCTGAACCGGCAGGGTGCAGACGTGGGCACGCAGTATCGCTCGGTCATCTTCTATGCGAATGAGGCACAGCGGCAGGCGGCCGAGCAAAGTATCGCGAAACATTCGCAGCGATTCGATGATCCCATTGTCACAGAAGTGACCGGACTGGAAACCTTCTGGCCAGCTGAAGACTATCACCAGGATTACTACCGCTCGCACGGCATGCAGCCCTACTGCCAGGTGGTGATTTCTCCTAAGCTGGAAAAACTTCGTCAATCCTTTGCTGAGAGGTTGCGGTAATGAGCGTGGCGGCGCGTGCCCGGAAATTCTGGGGCTGGGGCTACGATGACTTTCAGCTCGATTCGGCGCTGATGCGACTGATCGAGCAGTTCCTGGTGCAGGGTGCCGGCCTGCAATTGACCGATCCGGCGCCAGTGCCCTCGCTGGATGCGATCACACTGCCCCGCGCACGGTGCCAGGCTCCGGCACCTCTCCGTGAAATTCTCAGTGATGATGCGCACGAACGTGCCTCGCACACCTACGGGAAATCTTTCCGGGATGTCTGTCGCGGCCTGCAGGGCGATTTTCGCAACGCGCCGGACCTGGTGGCGCGGCCCGCGGATGAAGCCGGTATTGAACGGGTGCTGGAGTTTGCGTCCGGACAGCGGCTGGCGGTGATTCCCTATGGTGGAGGCTCCTCGGTGGTGGGGGGCGTGGAGGCCATCAACCTGCACGGCTATGACGGTGTGATCAGTCTGGATCTCACCGCGCTCAGTGGCGTGGTTGAAGTGGATGATGTGTCCCGTTGTGCGCGCATCCGGGGCGGCACGCTGGGGCCGGATGTGGAAGCGGGACTCAAACCGCATGGCCTGAGCCTTCGGCACTATCCGCAGAGCTTTGAGTTCTCCAGCCTCGGCGGCTGGATCGTGACGCGTTCCGGAGGCCACTATGCCTCCCTGCACACCCGCATCGACGACTTCACCGAGTCGGTACGAATGCTGACGCCCAGTGGCGTCATGGAAACGCGCCGGTTGCCCTCGCACGGTGCCGGTCCCGCAGAGGAGCGCTTGATCTGCGGCAGCGAGGGCATCTTCGGTGTGGTTACGGAAGCGTGGATGCGGTTGCAGCAACTGCCGCAGTACCGGGCCGGTGCCACCTTGTGTTTCGAGGAATTCAATGCCGGCGCGCAGGCCTGCCGTGTGCTGGCGCAGTCCGGTCTGCATCCCAGCAATGCGCGGCTGGTCGACAAGCGCGAGGCCATGATGATGGGGCTGGGGCTTGGGGACGCACACATGCTGATTGTGGCGTTCGAATCACACGATCACCCGGTGGATGCGCTACTGCAACGGGCAGTGCAACTCTGTTCGGACTTTGGTGGCGTTGAGAAGAAAGCGGCCGGGCGCAGTGCCGAGCAGGAAACCGGTGCAGAGCAGTGGAAGGAATCCTTCCTGCGGGCCCCGTACCTGCGGGATGAAATGATCCGGCGCGGTCTGGTGGCCGAAACACTGGAAACTTCCATCACCTGGGACCGCTTCGAACGATTCCACAGTGAGATTCGTGCCTGTGCCCGGGACATGATTGAGCAGGAGTGCGGCCGGGGTTTCATCACCTGCCGCTTTACCCACATCTATCCGGATGGGTGTGCTCCGTATTACACGATTATCGGGCAGGGTCGGCCGGGTGCACAGGTGGAGCAGTGGGACCGGATCAAGTCCGCCATCTCGGACGTCATCCTGCGGGAAGGTGGCTCCATCACCCATCACCATGCCGTGGGCAGGGATCATGTGCCGTGGTACGTGCAGCAGGCGACCCCGATCGTGCAGTCGATGTTGCGTGGTGCGAAGTATGCGCTGGACCCGGACTGGATCATGAATCCGGGCGTCCTGTTGGCACTGCGAAAAAATACCGATGTGCATGGTGATCTGCAGTCTGCGGACGTGGAAGAACTGCTGAACCTGTAACCCGCTGCAGGGGCGCGCAGCAGGCCGGAACGGGCGGGCAGCGTTTGTCTACACTCTGCTGCATGAAGTCTTTGCGCGCTGTGCTCGCCTGTCTGCTGGTTACCGGCCTGTCCGGCCCGTTCCCGGCCGATGCACAGCCGGCACCCGCCGCCGTGACGGAAAGTTACGCAGAGTCACTCAATCGCAAGTCCATTGAGCGCCACCGTGGCTGGGGGGATTCCGTCAGCACCACCCGCATGGTGATCCGTAACCGTCGCGGCCAGACCTCGGAGCGCATCCTGGAAACGCGTGCGCTGGAGTTTTCCGACGATGCCGGACGTTCGCTGACCATCGTGCAGGCACCGGAAGATGCCGAGGGGATTGCGCTGCTGGTGCATTCCTGGAAAGAAAAATCCGATGACATCTGGCTGTATCTTCCTGCGGTGAAACGCGTCAAGCGAATCACCAGCAGTGGGCGGTCGGGGTATTTTCTGGGCAGTGATTTCCGCTTTGGCGACTTCACCAGCACCGGTCCGAGCGAGCAGGGGAATCTGGGCCTGGCCGGCGAGGAGCAACTCGACGCATGCTTCTGCAAGGTTCTCGAGCGCGTCTACAGCGAGGACGAGGAAGAACCCTACCGCCGGATCCGCGCCTGGATGGATGAAGAGGAGTACCGGCTGCACCGGGTCGAGTATTACGACAAGAAAAACCGGCTGGAGAAAACCCTCGTCCTCAGCGACTACCGCCTTCATCAGGACCAGCACTGGCGTGCGCACCACCTGCTGATGCAGAACCACCTCACCAAGGGCCAGACGGAGTTGCATCTGGATTCGATCCGTTTTGGCGTAGGACTCGAAGAAGGTGATTTCAACACGAACGCACTGAAACGGGCGCGCTAGGCGACCGGTCATGGCACGAACCTCGATCGTCATCCGCTACCCCGGTGTCACCATCCTGTTGAGTGTCCTGCTGGTCGTCTTTCTGGCCGGTGGGCTGGAGAACCTGCGACTCAATACCGATTTCCGGATCTACTTTGACCCCAGCGATGAGCGCCTTCTGGAATTCAAGCGTATCAACGAGGAGTTCGTGCGCAACGAGGCCGTGTTGTTCGCGCTCGCGCCGGAGGAGGGGGACATCTTCACCAACGAGTTCCTGCAGGTGGTCAGGAATCTGGCCGAAGAGGCAGCCTGGCTCCCATGGGCGTGGCAGACGTATGCCATTACGACCCTGACGGAAAGTGTTGCTGAAGGGGATGAGATCCACGTGCGGCCGATCATCCCGGACGGACCGCTGAGCGACGCCGGGCTGCGGAATGTGCGGGAAAACGCCTTCGGGAATGTCAATCTCCGCAACGGCCTTCTCGCACCGGATGGTCGCGCCACCGGCGTTGTGGTGTATTTTGAGATGCCGCACGAGGACGCAGCCGCGGAAAACAAGCAGGTCGCCGAGGCGGCACAGGCGCTTGCCGATACCTTCGCAAGGCCTGGTGTGCAGATCTATGTCAGTGGCAGCATGCCGTTCAACCACGCTTTCGTCGAAAGCATCCGCCATGACGCAGAACACCTGTACCCACAGATGTACGGGCTGATCCTGTTGCTGCTGCTGGTGCTGTTCCGCAGCTTCGGGGCGAGTTTTGCCGTGCTGCTGCTGATTAGCGGTTCCGTGATCGCCGGATACGGTGTGGCCGGATTCATGGGGGTGGAACTGTCCACCACGGCACTGGCAGCCGGCACCATCATCATGACCATCTCGATCGCTGACAGCGTGCACATCCTGGGCTCCTGGTACAGCGGCATGCGGGACGGTCTGGATACGGAAGCAGCGATGCAGCACAGCCTGCGTGTGAATTTACGCCCTGTGATGCTGACCTCGCTTACCACGGCGATCGGTTTTCTGGGCACCAATCTCGGCGATTCGCAGCCGTTTGCCGATCTGGGCAACATCGTGGCCGTGGGCGTCACGATGGCTTTCCTGCTGTCGCTGACCTTCCTGCCGGCCCTGATGATCTCACTGCCGGGCATGGACGAGGTCAGCGGCAGGACGCGTGGTCAGGCGCTTTCCAAGTGGCTGGACCGGGTTGGCGACAGGATGGCGCGACGCCCCGGCACGGGCGCTGTGCTCCTGTTGCTCCTGCTGATCATCGTGATGACCGGTTTGCCGCGCAATCAGTTCGGTGACAACTACGTGCTGCTGTTCGATGAGAACATCCCGTTCCGGGAAGCAGCAGAATTCGCCGACAAACGGCTGGCCGGTCAGCAACTCATCGAATACCTGTTCGACGCGGGTGAGGCGGGCGATGTTTTTGACCCGACATTTCTGGCGCGTCTGGATCGCTTCGAAAGTTGGCTGCGCGATCAGCCCGAGGTGCGGCGCATCTCCACGCTGACGGCGATACTCAAGAACCAGCGGCAGGTGATGCAGGGCGGGGAACCGGAAGAGTACCGTATCCCGGAATCGCGCGCCGAAGCGGCGCAGTATTACCACCTGGTCGAAATGTCCCTGCCACCGGGTCAGGATCTGAACTTCGTCGTCAACATGCAGAAAGACGCCGTGCGGCTCTCGGTTTCACTGGACGCCATCGATTCGGAACGGATCCTGTCCCTGGTGGAGCGCGCCGACGCCTGGCAGGCCGCTCATCTGCCTGCCGAAATGCGCGCGCCCGCCACCGGTATGTCCGTGCTTTTCGCGCAGATTGCGCGGCGGAATTTTGCCAGCATGATGTGGGGGGCAGCGGCCGCCTTCGGCGTGATCGCGCTGATCTTCCTGCTCGCGTTGCGCCAGCCCCTGCTGGCACTGGTGAGTGTCGCAACCAATCTGCTGCCGCTGCTTGCCGGGTTCGGACTGTGGGGGTACCTGAACGGGCACGTCAATCTCGGACTCACCATTGTTGCGAGCATGACGCTGGGGATCGTGGTGGACGATACCATCCATCTGCTGATGCGTTATCAGCAGGCGCGCGATGGTGGCGATGCGCCGGCCGAAGCCGTTCGTTATGCGCTACGCACGGTCGGTGTGGCCATCGTCCTGACCACCCTGGTGCTGCTGGTCGGGTTCGCCGTGCTGACGCAGTCGACTTTTACCCTGACGTCGCAGCTTGGTCTGCTGACGGCGATGGTCATCACCATCGCGTTGTTCGTCGACCTGGTTATCGTGCCGGCGCTGCTTCCCTGGCTTGACCGCCGGAGAGCAGGAACTTCTTGACGTCGATCCGGCCGTCTGTGGCATGGCGGGAGGTGATTGCATTCACCAGCGCGCGCTTGCCGGCTTCCCCCATGAAGAGGTTGTTGTGGCCGATTTCCGGAAAGTACACGTCACTGGGGCGGCCGAATCGTGACGTCGAACCGGGCTCGTGCCGCGGTGAGGAATGCACGATTTCGTCAAAGCGCGCGAAGATCGAGGTGACGTTCTCCAAGCCGTCATAGTGACGCCGGAACCAGCGCAGCAGCACCGACTCGCGGCTCATCTGACGCATGGCGGGGATCAGGTACACGCCCGCCACGATCATCCAGGGGCCATAGCCCAGCGGTATGCACAGGAGCAGGATCAGTGCCGCCAGCGCGTAGGCAGACTGCACGATCGTGGTGCCGAACAGCGGCGAGCCGAGGCACCAGAGGTGCCGGATGCGTTGCTCACCCTGCAATATGGAACCGACGGAAATCAGGCCGCCCATGGAGTGTCCCACCACGTACACGTCGTCCAGTTGGTGCCGGTTGAGCAGATCGGTGAGCTCGCGCCCCTTTTTCAACACATCGCCCATCTGAAAACCGAGCGGGAGGATGTAACACGGGTGGCCGGCCTCGTTGATCCGCCGCTGCAGCGGGACGTAAATTTCGCTGCGCCCCAGGAACCCGGGCACGATGACCACCGGGCGCTTGTCTCCCTCCTTCAGGGCGGGCGCCGGTGGTACCAGCGGACCGCGAATCGCGTACCAGATGTGCATGGCGATGTAGCGCGCCTCACGCCACGCCTGTGCCGCCGGGCTCAGTTCCAGTTCGGCAGGCACCTCCCAACGGGTGCAGGGCGTAATCGGATCCGTCACGGACCGGTGACCAGATCGATGATGTCGAGAATCTCGCGTGTTTCGGTCAGGACCCGGGCCACGCGGTCACCGACACGGACCACCTCTGTGCCGGGCACCTGGTCAATGTCGTTCAGAACGGTGCGGGGGAGCGCATGGCGCTGCGCCCAGACCTCATCCGAGACCACTTCGCCGCGCTCAAACTTACGCTGCCAGCCCGGGGGCAATTCGCCGCCCCGTTCCAGCTTCTTGCGCAGCCCGGGCGGCAGTTTCTTGGGCTTTTTCTCCCCCTTGGCGTACTTGTCCTTTTTCCCTTTGTTCTTGTGCTTGTACTTGCCTTCGCCCTGATCGTCATCGTCGTCGTAATCATCATCATCGCGGTCATCATATTCCCCGCGGTAGGCGGCCCGGTTCCCGAGCGCGCCCCGGATCAGGGCGATCTCCTCTTCACTGAAACGCCCGCTGCCGCGCAATGCGGCCTCGCCCGCAGCAGATGCGCCGAAGAATTCATTGATGCCGCGCATCGTGCGGGTAAATACGCCGGGCTCGTCTTCTGCGAGGGCAGCCGGCGGCGCGATCAGCATCAAACCGGTCAGGGCAGTGCGTAACAGTTTCATGGTCGGCTCCTTGGTCAGAACATCAGTCTATCGCAGCAGGCGAGTGTCTTCGATCTTGAAATGGAATGTATAGTATTTGGTCAGTTGCGCGCTTTGCAGGGTGATGAAGAGGCCAATCCGTTCACCATCCACGGAGGCCTCCCCAATACCGGGGAGGAAGCTGCTGGAACGGAACTGCCCGTTGGAATCTGGTGAAAAGCTGCGGATCGGGTACACGGTGACCTCCAGCGTGTCCCCGGCACCGATGGTTTCCGGTTCGCTGGCGACATCCTCCAGCAGGGCTTCTTCGGAGATCGCGAAATTGTTGAATGCGACCTTGCTGGTGAAGCCGTTGTAGCCGATGAACTTGAAGCGGTCCCAGAGCAGCGTGAAATCACTGCCAGTCTTGTTCTGGATCGACAGGTTGATGCCGTTGTAGCCCTCCCCGTGGGCGCGTGGGAAGCCAAACAGCACCCGCACAAACATGTCCTCGTGGCGCAGGGTCTCATTTTCCGTAGGTGCGACCAGCCGGAGCCGGTAGGGAGAGAGGTCGGCTGCCGCGGATGCCTGACGGTACGAGGGTGCCGGGGGTTGATAGGCGCAACCGGCCAGCAGCACACCCGCGAGCAGCAGGCCCATTCCGAAACACCGGTTCAGCAAGCGATCTCTCCGCCCAGAGGAAAGGCGCGATTCTATCGTGAAATGAGCCGCCGGGGACACCGAACCGTGTGTCAGGGTGCCCGCTTCCGGTCCGAATTTCCCGGGCGTTGTGACCCATCCGTTCGGGATGAGAGGCCGGCATGCCGGAACGGGGCGGGAGGGCGATCGACGGGCGCAGGGTCTATCCTTTGCAGGGTCTGCGCTGGTCCCGGCTCCGCAGACCAATGGCCCCTGATTCGATGAGGAGAGCATTCCGTGGATGCGGAAGTCTGGAAAATCCTGAGCATCCCGTTCGTTGCCGGCGCCGTGGGCTGGTTTACGAACTGGATGGCCGTGAAGCTGATGTTTTATCCCATCGAGTTCATCGGGATCCCGCCGTTTCTCGGCTGGCAGGGTGTGATTCCGCGTAAAAGCGAGAAGATGTCCAACATACTGGTCGACAATGGGCTCAACAAGCTGGGTTCGGTCTCGGAATTTTTCCGGCAGATGGAGCCGGACCTGATCGCCTACCAGGTCATCAAGTCCATCGACCCGCGCATTCCGGAAATTTGCGACGACATCGCCCATCAGGAGCACCGGGTGGCCTGGGAAAATCTCCCCGCCCGCATTCGCCAGACGGTCTACAGGCGGGTACGCCAGGAACTGGGGCGGCGGATACCGGAGATGATCGAGGAAATCGGCGACCGGATCGATACGCTGGCGGATCTGAAGGAACTGGCGCGGGAAACCATCGAAAAGGACAAAACCATCCCCAACCGGATCTTCCAGGAGACGGGCAAGGTTGAATTCCGCTTTCTCGTCAATTCCGGGTTCTACTTCGGCTTCCTGTTCGGTGTGGTGCAGATGCTGGTGTGGATTTTTTATGACCCTTGGTGGATTCTGCCCTTGTTCGGCGGCATTGTCGGCTATGCAACCAACTGGATCGCCTTGTTCCTGATCTTCTCACCGCTGCAGCCGGTCAAAGTCGGGCCCTTTACGTTCCATGGCCTGTTCCTGAAGCGCCAGAAGGAGATTTCCGCGCAGTCCGGCTGGTTGTTTGCGTCCGAGGTGCTCACGATCCACCAGATCATGGACCACCTGATCAACGGCGCCCGTGGCGCCCAGACCCAGAAAATCATTGCCAAGCACATGCGCCCGGTGGTCGACGAGGCCTTTGGACTCATCAAGCCGCTGATGCAGAGCTACGTGGGTGCCTCCGGCTACGCGGACTTGCGGGAAGCGACGGCCGAAAAAGTCCTGGAGGTGTATCCGCAAAGCCTGGATGACAGGCGTTTTGTGGATGATCGCAGTGAACTGCTCGCGAAACTGCTCGGCGAGCGCATGGCAGAGCTCAGTCCGGTGGAGTTCCAGGGCCTGCTGCGCCCGGCCTTTCAGGAGGATGAACTGATCCTGATTCTGGTCGGTTGTGGTCTGGGTGCGGCGGCCGGTTTCGCACAGTTCGTGCTCGTCTTCGGGGGCTTTGTCTAAGTCGCCTGTTTCCGCGGGTACAGTGGCGGGAGCGCCTCGCCCGTCAGTTGCCTGTCGGTTTCCAGGCAGCGCTTGCGCGCGTGACTGATGGCTTGGAAGAATTGCAGCCCGTCCCAGGCGGCGCTCCTGCCCCTGCCGTAGAGTCCGTTTTCCAATTCCCGCCAGGCACTCGCCAGCGCTGCATCCGTGCTCGCATCGTTCAGCGCCCTGCGCAGTGCCGTAGCTGCCGGCTCCGGTAGTTCTCGCAGCCAACCCAGCGCGGCGCGGTATGCCTCCCCGGCCCGGTTCTCGCGGCAGGCGCGGGCCAGCGCGTACCAGTGGCGCTCGTCAGGCACCTCCCGCCGTGGCCCCACCATTCCATCCCGGGTGGGTTGGTTTCTGCGCAGTAGCAGCCAGGTGGTCACCGCCCAGCCGATCCCCAGCAGCACACACAGAATCCAGGGCAGGGCCTTGCCACCGGTTGCCGATGCGGCAGGCTGCGAGGAGGGTGCGAAGCCGGGAGGCCGTACGCTGTCGGGCGCCTGCGATTCCGGAACCGGTGCGGCCATGCCTTCGACCTGCAACTGCACGGCGGGCACCCGGCTGATTTCCCGGCGTTGGGTGGTGGTGTTCCACCAGGGCAGTCGAATTTCCGGAATGACGTACCGGCCGCCCTGCGAGGGGATCACTGTGTAGCGATCCACCCGTGTGCCGGTCAGGCCGTTCGCGCCAATCTCGCTGTCCTGCACCGCCTTGTCCGGATACACCTGCAAGGCAGCCGGCCAATCAATACGCGGCGCCGGAATTTGTGTGGCTGCGAGTCCTTCCGCCTCGGTGGTGATTTGCAGCACGAGTGGCTCGCCGGTGCGCCCCTGTTGATTTTCCGGTGTCCAGCGCGCCGCCATGGACACGGCTCGTGCCGGTAGCCAGGTGGCAGCCGCAGGCCAGTCGTTGGGGCGTGGCAATACCGCGATACGGACCGGTTCACTGCGCAAACGGATGGTTTTGCCACCCTGTGAGGGACCAAACGGGTTGAAGCCGAAACGCTGTGGCTGCGGGTGCAGGGTACCGGTCAGTACCAGCGGAGGAATTTCCAGGTCACCACTGCGTTGCGGAAAAATCGCATAGCGACGCTCGGTGATCCGGTAGCGGATGCCGTTGCGCACCTCGGAGTAGGTTCTCTGGTCCCCCAGTTTTTCCACGACCGCACCGGGTACTTCGGGCTCGGTCAGGTTGCCCTCCAGTTCGTAGCGATGGACCACACGCACGGAGAGCAACAGTTGCGATTGCACATGGGCGCGCTTTGGCTCCACCACCGCTTCCAGGTACACCGGCGCGGATGGTCCGGATCCACCTGCATCGCCTGCTGCAACCTGCAACGAGATGGGTTGCGTGGAGGACTGCCCGGCCTGAATGGGTGGAATCACCACAATACCGGTGCGTTTGGGCGCCAGCACCAGGGTCCACTCGCGGAAGGATTCCCGTTTCCAGTTGATGATGCGCGTCTGTGCACTCTGCGAACGGCTCAGGATGTCGAAATGGGTTTCCAGTGGAGAGAGGTCCGGTTGGGCGGTCCGGTCTCCCTCCAGCCGGATCCGTAACTCGACCGTTTCGCCAGGCCCGAGTCGGGTCTTGTCGACCTCCGCGGTGATCGCGCCCCAGACTGTCAGGGGCCAGACCAGCAGGAGCAACAGGAGGGACGTCGATTTCTGCTGTGATCGCCTCACCAGTACACCTCATCCTTTCCGTTTGCGCCGCCCGGCTGGTTCGCGCGTTGCTGATACTGCCAGAGAAACTTGCGCCGGAGCAGCGCGGAGGGGTCATCCGGGATGCGTCGCAGCCACTGCTCCAGTGCCTGGTCGTTCTCTCCTGCCTGCGCGCTCATTGCGGACTGTCCGGTCGACTCCTGATCCGAAGCGGCCTCCGAGGTCTCCGGCTTTGCAGCATCGGCCTCCCGGGATTCCTCGGCCTGTCGTTCCGCTGGGTCATCCGCCTGCTGCTGTGCGCCTTGTGCCTGCTGCGATGCCCCATCGCGCGGGTCGCTTGCATCACTGTCCTCTGTCGCGTCCTCCGGCGGATTCGATCCACCACCGCTTGACGCATCCTGTTCATCCTCTCCGTCCCGCTCTTCATCGGATTCGCGTGGCTGGTCGGAAGCGTTCTGGGAGGATTCCTGCCGTTCCTGCAGCAGTTGTTCCACCAGTGCGCGATTTGCGCGTGCATCCGCATGGTCCGGATCCTGCGCGAGTGCATGGTCGTAGGCCTCCAGCGCTGCCTCCAGGTCACCGGACTGCGCCAGGGCGTTGCCGCGGTTGTACTGTGCCTGGATATCGCCCTGCTGCGCCCAGATCTCCGCTGCCTCGCGGTACCGGCCAGCCCGATAATGGGTACTGGCCTGCCAGTCTGGGTCCCGGAACAGTTCGCTGGCGGTGTCGTATTGTTCTTCCCGAAAAGCTTCCAGACCACGCTGGTCGTTATTGCGCCAGAGCGCCTGCCAGTCTGCCGCCCGAACTTCCGGTGATTCTGTGAGCAGCACCACCGGCACCACGAGCAGGATCCCGCGCCGGAACGCGAATGCAGCGAGCGGCAACAGCAGAAGCGCCAGCCAGGGCCCGGCGTCGCGGTAGGTGTCTGCCTGCCGGTCACCGGCGGACTCTGTCTCCGGTGCCCAGGTCTCTGCGGCGGCGAGCAGCGCTTCAATATCGGCGCGGTCGGCCCGCATGGTCTGGAACAGGCCGCCCGTGTCACGTGCCAGGGACCGCAGTGCGGTGACGTTCACCCCCGGGGTCACCAGTTTCCCCATGCCATCCCGCGCGAAGTCACCGTCCGGCAGGGGGATTGGTGCGCCGGAACGGGTGCCCGCCGCCAGGATGTGCAATGGCATGTCCATCCGTGCCGACCAGCGCCGGGCGGACTCGATCTGGTCGGAGCGCACTTCATCCGTGATGAGCAGCACGCGCGCACGGGTGCCCGGTTGCTGCTGCAGCAAGCGCTCCGCTTCGTGGAGGGCAGCGGGCAGATTACTGCCGGGCGCGGGCATCAGGCTGGGGTCGAGCGCGCGTACCTGGTTCAGCACGGTACCGCGGTCGTCCGTAAAAGGTGTCACCACAAAGGCATCCCCGGCATAGGCGATCAGGGCGGTCTGCCCCTCCTCCCGCTGTTCCAGAAAATCCTGCAACTTGTAGCGGGCACGCACCAGCCGACTGGGCTTGATGTCCTGCGCGTACATGGAAAGCGAGAGATCGAACAGGACAAGCTGCAGGTCGAGCTTTCTCTGAACGGGTGACGGGAGCTTCTCCCAGGCGGGACCGGCCAGCGCGATGGTGGCGATCAGGCCGCCCGCGAGGAGTAGCAGGAGCGCGCGCCGGCCGGTGGCCTGCGGACGCTGTTCCAGCAGGAAGGGCAGGAGGGCGGGGTCGATCACACCACGCCATGCCGCACCGCCACGGACCGCGCGCCAGTGCAGCAGGAACACGGTGAGCACCGGGATCAACAGCAGCAACCAGTAGGGTCGCAGAAAGTGAAACTCACTCACCGACCGATCTCCCCGGAGGTCCGGGTCGCAGGCGCAAACCTGAAGCGCAGGCGTTCCGCCCACGGAGCAAAGGCAATCACCAGGCTGAGCAGTGTCGCCAGTGCGAGCGGCCAGTGCGCGAGGCTGCGTACCGGCCGGAATACTTCGGGGTCCTGATCGACGGGTTCAAGTTCATCGAGCAGTGCGTACACCTGGGCAAGTTCCCCGGTGCTGCGGGCCCGGAAATATCCGCCGCCGGTCAGCTCAGCAATTTTCTGCAGCGTGGCTTCATCCAGGCTGGCGGAAGGGTTTACAGTTCGATTGAACATGCCGAACGGGCCGGGCACCTCCATTTCCTCAGCGCCGATCCCGACGGTGTAGATGCGCACACCGGTCTGCGCCGCCAGTTCTGCTGCCTGTACCGGTTGAACATGACCGGCGGTATTCGCGCCGTCCGTGAGCAGCACCAGGACACGGGCCTGATCGGGACGGTCCCGCAGGCGCTTCACCGCCAGACCGATCGCATCACCAATGGCGGTGGCCTGCCCGGCAAAACCGATCCGCGCTTCATCCAGCAGGCGGGCCAGCGTGTTGCGATCGAAAGTCAGCGGCACGTGCACATAGCTTTCGCTGCCAAACAGGATCAGGCCCAGCCGGTCGCCTTCGCGTCGTCGCACAAACTCCCGCACCACGGCGCGGGTGGCGCGCAGGCGGTCCACCGCGGCTCCGTCCAACTGCATGTCCGCCAGTTCCATGCTTTCGGAGATGTCCACCGCGAGCATCAGATCCCGGCCGCTGGTGGGCAGACTGAGTGCGTCCCCGATCCAGCGAGGTTGTGCCGCTGCAATGACCAATGAAACCCATGCGATGGCCGCCAGCCAGAACCGCCCATGACGCAGTACCGTACGCGACGGTGTGGCGGAAGCCACTGGCACAGCACCCGCCGGGACACGAAGTGCCGCTTCCGCTGCATCTTGTGCAGGTGCGAAACGAGACACCAGCCAGGGCATTGGCAGTGCCAGCAGAATCCAGGGCAACGCCAGATCGATCACCGGTGCCTCCGAACCCAGGCCTGTGCGGCCGCGACAAGGCCGTTTGCACCGCTCCGGGCGGCAGGCCGGTAGGGCCCCTCGGCGAGGCTGGTCAGCGCCGTAGTGTGCTCAGCGGACAGATCCGCCCGGCTCGTCAGGAACTGCACCCATTCCGGGCCGTTCAGGTGCGCAGTCTGTTCGCCCGGGTAGGCGGCCAGTGCCGTACGCTTCAGCACCGCGTTGACCCGCGCCGGCATGTCGGAGGGGGGCTGCTGGCGGGCAAGCTGTTGCAGCGCCTGCATGGCGTCCCGCCGGTAACGTCGTTGACGCAGCAGGCGCCGGAGCCACCTGCAACCCACCGCCAGCACTGCGATGGTGAGCAACGCGAGGAGCCACCAAGCCGGTGCCGGTGGCCACCAGGAGGGTGCTGGTGGCAGATGGATATCTTTCAGGCCGTCGAGCGCAGGATTCACAGGCGCCCTCCACCGAGTTGGTGTCGCAGCACGGCCAACGGCTCCTGATGCGTCCGCAGGTCAATCAGCGGCAATCGTGTCTGCCGGCCCATGTCCTGCAATTGCTCCTCCCGCGCGGCAACGCGGGCCTGAAAGTCGAGGCGAACCTGCGTGTCACCGGTATGCACGCGGAGCCGTCCGGATGGGGTGAGATAGCTGTACCAACCGGGCGGCGGCAGCCGGTGATCCAGTTCGTCGGTGATGCGCACGGCGATCAGATCATGCCGCTGCTGCAGACGGCGCAGGGCGGGCAGGGCGCCCTGATCGAGATCACCCAGGTCACTGATGAGAAAGATCAGCGCGCCGGGGCGAAGCAGGGTGGCACTGTGATCCAGCGCCTCGGCCAGCGTACGCGGGTTTTCCCCATCATCATTCACCGGTCCACACAGGCTGCCGAATAACTGCAGCAGCGTGGCGCGTGCACGACGGGGTCTGAATTCCTGCAGCGCATGATCACGCAGCACGATGCCACCGATCCGGTCCCCGGAGGCGACCCCTGCCCAGCCGAGCAGTGCCGCACAGCGCGCCGCCGCGACTGACTTGAAGCACTGCCGGCTGCCGAATTGCATGCGCGCGCGCTGGTCAACGATGAGCCAGAGCGTCCGTTCGCGCTCCGCCTGGTAGCAGCGAATGTGGGCCCGGCCGGTTCTTGCGGTGCTGCGCCAGTCGATGTCTTTCAGGTCGTCACCGACCTGGTACTCCCGTAGCTCACTGAATTCCAGGCCACGACCCCGAAACCGGCTTTGATGGGGGCCGGACTGTTCCGTTACCGCGCGAAAGGGCGGTCGCAGGGGCAGCAGTCGGGCGGCGGCAGCCAGCCCGGTCAGTTCGGTGAGGTTCGGCGCAACCGCTGCAGGCAGTGCGTCAGATGTTCCGGGGGATCCCATGACTGTGCCTCACCCGACCGGCACGCACTCGAGCAGTCGATGAATGATCTGGTTGGCGCCGACGCCGCCGGCCTGCGCAGCGAAACTGGGCAGCAGGCGGTGTCGCAGCACATCCGGTGCCAGCGCCTGCACATCCTCCGGGCTCACGTAATCACGGCCTGCCAGCCAGGCATTGGCGCGTGCGGTGCTTTCCAGTGCAATGCTGGCGCGGGGGCTCGCCCCCCATTCAATCCACCCGGCCAGCTCCGGGTCATAGGCTTCTGCATGGCGCGTGGCCTGCACCAGTTGCACAATGTACTCCTCGACGGCGGGTGCCAGGTGCAGCGCGCGCGCCGCAGTCTGGGCCGCATGCAACTGATCCAGCGTGATCGGTGTGGGCTTGGGCGCTTCCTCGCGCCCGGATTCCTGTCGCACCAGTTGCAAAATGCGCCGTTCGGTTTCCGCATCCGGCCAGGATACCTCCACGTGCAACAGGAACCGGTCCAGTTGCGCCTCCGGTAGCGGATAGGTGCCTTCCTGTTCGATGGGATTCTGGGTCGCCATGACCAGAAATGGTTCGGGCAGTGGGTAGCTGCGCTGCCCGACACTGACCTGATGCTCGGCCATGGCCTCGAGCAACGCCGACTGGACCTTCGCGGGCGCCCGATTGATTTCGTCGGCCAGGACCAGATTGTGGAAGATCGGTCCGCGCTGAAACTCAAAGGCGCTGGTTTCCGGTTTGTAGATGTCCGTGCCGGTCAGGTCTCCGGGCAGCAGATCCGGCGTGAACTGAACCCGGTGAAAGTCGCCGGGGAGGTGACCCGAGAGCGCCTTGATGGCGCGCGTCTTCGCGAGACCGGGCGCTCCTTCGACGAGCAGGTGCCCGTCTGCGAGCAACGCGATAATCAGCCGGCTGACCAGGCACTCCTGGCCGAGTACCTGTTCCGAGAGCGATGCGTGTAACTGTTTGAAAGCGGTACTGGTATCCATTCCATCTGCCAAGTTTTCTGCGGCCCCATTCACGGCCGGGGCATTGTACCCGTTTCGCGCATGACGGCG
>JBFKXW010000018.1:0-16101 GCA_041637915.1 Pseudomonadales bacterium
CCGGCCAGCGCGCCGGAAAATTCATGCTCCTGGTGGCATGGGTCGGCGTGCTCGCACTGCTCACCATGGTCTTCGGTGGATGGGAAGAAAAGCAGGTCAACCCGAACCAGGAACCGAACAGCCTGCGGCACAGCGACGGCGCGATTGAGGTCATCCTGCTGCGCAATCGGCAGGGACATTACGTGGCGAACGGTACAATCAATGGCGTACCGGTGACCTTCCTGCTCGATACGGGTGCAACGGACGTGGTAGTTCCGGACGATATCGCCCAGGCCGCGGGCCTCCGCCGGGGAGCGGGAGCGCGAGCCAACACCGCTGCGGGCATCATCAAGGTCTGGAGCACCCGCATCAGTGACCTGCGCCTGGGTGACATCCATCTGCAGGATCTGCCCGCCACGATCAATCCACATATGAACGGAGTGGGCGTATTGCTCGGAATGAGCGCATTACGACAGGTTGAATTCCAGCAAAGTGGCCGGGAATTGCGTCTGCGCCAGCGCTGATTGCCCGGCCTGCAGTACCGCACGGTTCATGTAGAATGCCGGATTCACATCCCCGGTGTCCTGGAGAGTACCCGAGCACATGGAAGCGCTTATTGCACAGCTGAATGCGATCGCCTGGGGGCCCGCCATGCTGGTCCTACTGGGCGGTACCGGCATTTATCTCACGGTACGCCTCGGATTCCTGCAATTTCGCAAGCTCGGCTACGGCTTCCGCCAGCTCTGGCGCGGTCGCGCACCCTCCGACGCAGAGGGTGACATCAGCGCCTTCAACGCCCTGATGACGGCGATGGCGGCGACCATCGGAACCGGCAACATTGCCGGCGTCGCCACCGCCATTGCGGCGGGGGGGCCCGGCGCCCTGTTCTGGATGTGGTGTATCGCGTTGATTGGCATGGCGACCAAGTACGCAGAGGCGGTACTGGCCGTCCGCTTTCGCGAGCGGGATGAGGCTGGCAATTTCGTGGGCGGACCGATGTATTACATCCGGAATGGCATGGGTGCACGCTGGGCCTGGCTGGGCGGGGTTTTTGCATTCTTCGGCGCAGTGGCCGGCTTTGGTATCGGCAACACTGTGCAGGCCAACTCGGTGGCAGATGCATTGGAGCAGACCTTCCTGATGCCGAGCTGGCTGACCGGACTGGTGTTGGCCGGACTGGTTGCAGTGGTCCTGATCGGAGGCGTCCGCAGGATTGCAGAGGTGGCGGGCAGGCTGGTGCCCTTTATGGCGGTCACCTATTTGCTGTGTGGCATATCCATCCTGCTGGTGCATGCCGGCGAGCTTCCCAGCGCTATCAGCCTCATCGTCGAGGCTGCGTTCACCCCCACTGCACAGGTCGGCGGTTTCGCCGGCGCCACGGTCTGGGCCGCGATCCGATTTGGCGTCGCGCGGGGCGTGTTCTCCAATGAAGCCGGCCTGGGCAGCGCGCCCATTGCACACGCAGCTGCCCGCACCAACAACCCGGTGCGCCAGGGCACCATCGCGATGCTGGGCACGTTTCTGGACACCATCGTGGTCTGCAGCATCACGGGCCTGGTGATTATTGTGACCGGTGCCTGGACCAGCGGTGAAAGTGGTGCCCCGCTGTCTTCCATGGCGTTCGCCTACGGACTTCCGGATGTGGGCGCCTACGTGGTCAGCATTGGACTGGCCCTGTTCGCATTCACCACCCTGCTCGGCTGGAGCTACTACGGGGAACGGTGTGCCGAGTACCTGTTCGGTATCCGTGCGATCCTGCCGTTCCGGGTATTGTGGGTTTGCGCGGTGCCGATTGGCGCCACCATTTCACTGGATTTCGTCTGGCTGCTGGCGGATACGCTGAATGCACTGATGGCGGTACCCAACCTCATCGCTCTGCTGGTGCTGAGCCCGGTCGTGGTCAGTCTGACCCGCGAACATTTTGCCCGCGAGAACGCATGACGGGCGCGATCGATTTTTTCGAGGGGCTGGAGCAATCCGTTGCTGCTGCACTGCGTGAGGACATCGGCGGGGGCGACTGCACCGCGATGCTGGTACCGGCAGATCGCGGCATGGAAGCCGCGGTGGTGTGCCGGGAGGACGCCACGCTTTGCGGCACACGCTGGTTTGATGCCGTATTCGCACAGTTGGATGCATGCGTGGAGATTCACTGGCTACTGGGCGACGCAGACCCGGTGGCGGCCGGCAGCACTCTCTGCACGCTGACCGGCCCGGCACGTGCACTGCTGACCGGCGAGCGCACTGCACTGAATTTCCTGCAAACTCTCAGCGGCACGGCGACCCTTGTATCCCGGTGGGTGCGGGAACTGCAGGGACTGGACACCCGGCTGCTCGATACGCGCAAGACCGTGCCCGGACTGCGGCTCGCGCAAAAATATGCCGTCCACTGCGGCGGTGGCACGAATCACCGGATCGGACTGTTCGATGCCTACCTGATCAAAGAAAACCACATCGCTGCGTGCGGAACGATCCGGGACGCAGTGCATACGGCCCGGTCCAATGGCCCTCATCGACCCGTCGAGGTGGAAGTGGAATCACTGGGACAACTGGAGGAAGCCATTCTGGCCGGCGCCGATATTGTCATGCTCGACAACTTCGACCTGGATGGCATCCGGGAAGCGGTGACTCGCGCACAGGGTCAGGTCAAGCTGGAGGTTTCCGGCAACGTCGACCTGGCATCGCTCCGCACGCTGGCCGAAACCGGCGTGGACTTTATTTCTGCGGGCGCACTGACAAAGAACGTGCAGGCTGTGGACCTGTCCATGCGATTTTCTGACTGCTGACTGCGACCCGCCTTACCTGCCCGCGGCAGCCACCCGGCGAGCCATTTTCATGCGCTCCCACCAGCACCCAGGTGATCACAGATGATTTGCACCGGCGAAACGGAACCGAGCAGGGGCGGACGCCGGTGATCTGAGTAGTGCTCCAGAAATGCATCCACCACCGATTGCTCAAAGCCACTGAGTACCACGTTTTCCCCCAGCCCTTCCTGGCGCTCCGTCGTTTTCCGCAGCAGCAAACACGGCTTGCCAAGGTAGTAACATTCCTCCTGATTGCTACCGCCATCGGAAATCACGAACTCCGCGGCACTGACCAGCCGCATGAAGGAAAAGTAGTCGTAGCGCGGACGCAGTTCGATGCGCGGATTGGATTCGAGCCGCCCCAGCAGTCCGTATTTCTCCAGTTTTCTGCGCGTCACCGGATGCATGACGAACAGCAGTTTCATACGCCCGGCCGCACGCTCGATCAGGGACAGATTGCGTTCCAGCACCTCCCTGGAATAGAGATTCTCGAAGCGGTGCGTCGTTGCAATGCAGAAATCCCCGGCAGGAATCTGCAGATGCTCCGGCACCGGACCGGAGAGCGCGCTCTGCAGCGCATCCAACAGGGTGTTGTAACGCGTGTCGATCTTCTCTCCCCGGAATCCGGATACATTCTGCAACGCCCATGACCCCGGGCAGTAGTAGATTGTTGCCAACCGGAACACCAGCAAGCGGGTCAACTCTTCCGGGAAGGGATGAAGCAGGTTGAAACTGCGCAGGCCGGATTCCACGTGTGCGACGCGATGCCCGGCAATGCGCCCCATCAACGCACCCAGCAGGGTGGAAAACGTATCACCATGAACCAGTACGACCCCGCCACGGCGATCGCCCTGAAAGATCTTCCTCCGCTGGGTGACGGCCAGAAAAAGAATACGCAGCATCCACACCAGCATCGCCGGCACCGAGGTGATGTCGCGCCCCCGGTGCAGGACCACGTCCGGCTCTTTCAGTGAAAAATTCTCACGCAGCGCCGGGATCGTTTCCTGGTGCTGTCCGGTAAATATGAAATTGTAAGGGTGATTGCGGCGCTGCAACTCGGCCATGACCGGCGCCATCTTCACGAGCTGCGCCTTGGTGCCTATCACGACATGAATCATGGAACTTCCGGACGACGGCCTGTACCGGTCGGCATGAGCCCCAAAAGCGACCCATGGAGGCGTGTGGTGGTGCCGGAACGCAGACTCGAACTGCGGACCTACGCATTACGAATGCGTTGCTCTACCAACTGAGCTATTCCGGCTCCGGAGGCGCATTATAGCGGCACAGGCCTTTTCAGCGCACGCCCCCCGGGGGATTTTTCGCACGTCCAAAGCATCCCGCACGCAGGCGCTGCGCGCCCGCAACCACGGCCAGGAATGCGAGCAGGTACATGATGGGGTGGTACGGCACCACATAGCGGGGCAGGCTGGCCAGCGGAATGTGGATCAGCGTCATGTACAGCGGGACCGTGGCGACCACGAACACGGGCAGCGCCCCATCGGAATCCAGTCGTCTGGTCAGAAAACCGATCCCCGATATCACTGCAAATACCATCGCAATACCCATCAAGGGCGAGTGCATCCGGTAATAAACCTGCGCCGTCCTTCGGTACAGCGATGGCTCCAAGTAGGCATTACGTGGAACACCGTACACAAACGGCCCGCCCACCCCCTGCACGATGTGCCAGCCCCACAGGCTGGCGGGCTTCCCGACCAGATACCATTGCAGGAAACGCACGGGCTGCTCGGCCACCCGTTCGGAGATCGTTCCCAGCAGAACAGGCCAGCTCTGTACTGCCTCCTGATACGCGGGATCTTCCCGGTTCGGATACCCCCGCTGCGCTGGATCCTGCCAGGTAAAATCCGGGTAGCTGCCCAGCATGATCACGGATCGAAGCACGGAGTCCTCGGCAGCCGGTACGGAACGCGCGTATCCGGACCACACGCCGATCAATACCAGTAACCCTGCCAGGTAGCAGGCTGCAGACTTGCGCGCAGGCACCGGATGGCGAAGAACGAGCAACAGTGGCAGCAGCAACGCATACCCCAGAAAGACCGGCCGGGTCAGCACGGCGACAGCGAACAGCATGCCCGCCAGGAACCACAACAGTTTTCGCTGGCTGCGCTGCGCCAGCAGCAACACCCAGACGCCCCCCAGCACGAGAACACCATGCCAGACCTCGGTGAGCACATAGCCACTCGCGACAATCTGGTGGGGCGCCAGCGCAGTCAGCACTGCCGGGACGCAGGCCAGGCCCGGCGAGACGACAAACCTGGCCAACAGGTAGACCAACACCACACTGACACCACCGAGGCAGGCCTGCGCACCGGTAATCCAGTAAAAAAGTTCGCGCGGCGACTCGGCAAGGGGAAACAGCAGGTAGATCAGCAGTGGATAGCCCGGCGTAATGAGCGCGTCGGGCACCGGAGCGATTTCAGCAGGCAGGGCCGCGCTGTACACACCATGCAGATGCAGGTTGAACGCAATGCTGAAGTACCGTGCCGCGTCATTCTCAAAGAGCGTAAAGTCCTGCATGCTCATGATGTAGACCGCGCGCAGGACGACAGCAACGGCGAACAGGAGGAGCGCCAACCCGGTCGGGATCAGTCGTTGCGCACCGCTCATCGTGTATCGCCCGAGGTGGCCCCTCTGACCAGAGCCTCCAGCCTGCCGTAACAGCGCGCAGAAGCCTGCCCGTCCGCATACGCCCCAAAAGCCACCCCGCGCACTCGCGCATGGTCCGCAGCGTGCAGTGCCAGGATTTTTTCAGGTGCTTCGATCGCCTGCCGCACACAGGTGAGCAGTGATTCCGGGGAGCGGATCAATGGTCCGAACCGGCAATCCGGACCCAGGGAAAAGCCCTTCCGAAACGGCGCAGGCACGTCGAGAAACAATGTGGGACGATTCAACAATAAATAATCGAACACGATCGAAGACCAGTCACTGACCAGCACATCACTGATCTGCAGGAGACTCTCGGTATCCGGGTACGCGTCCATCGGGACAAAGCGGATTTGTGCACTGCAACGGCCGCCAGAAAGCTGCGCATTCAGATGGGCACGGACCAGCACCTGGCAATGGGCCGCGTCCGCGATGCGCTGCAGCAGTTGCATAAACGACTTTGCATCCAGACCGAACGGGTACAGGCTGCGGTTACGGTCATCCTGCTGCCAGGTAGGTGCAAACAGGACGACCGGCCGCTCCGGCACAATCCCCAACGCCGCGTACTGCGACGCCGGAACCAGGCACTGGCGCACCAGCACATCGGTTCTCGCATATCCGGTGACGCACACGCGTTCCGGCGCGAAACCGAACTTCTCCACGTACAGGGATTGCAAAGCCGGAGAGGAGACCCAGGTTTCCATATAACGCTGCTGGATGCGGAAATCGTCCGCATCGAAACCCTTGAATGGCACCCCGTGCCAGACGTCGGCGAACCGGATCGAACTGAACCGCAGGGCCAGTTCCAGCACATGCAGACCGTGGTCACTGACCACACAGGCACAACGCATCAGGGCGGGCACTGCGAAAATACCGGGCAGCGTGCAGACCGGGATCGACTGCGCGCGCAACGCGCGGGCGTACGCCGGATCCATCGTCAGAAACTGCAGGTCAAATGTTGCTGCTTCCTGCTGCGCATGGTGGCGATACAGCGCCAGCAGGTTGCCATTCAACTTGTGCCCGTACAGCAGTACCAACGGACGCGTATTCCGCCTTCGTGCCAGCCTGGCCAACAGGCCCGCAATGACCATCAACCCGGACAGTGCCAGCCAGAGCCAGTGCGCCGGATTCCGCTTGTCGACCTTCACGGATTTGTCCCGTCCACCCGCTCAGGGGCCTGTCCGCTTTGCGCGGCCACCTCCTGCAACAGGATCGCCCGGATACGCTCGTACTCGTTGAGCATGAAGGCCCGGCGCTGCTGCTTGAGCGCTGTGGACCGGCCCGTGCCACGCAGCTGTATAAGCCCACCCTGGTCTTTCCACTGCTGCAGCAGTTCCAGGCCAGCCTGCGGGAAGCCGGCACCCGCCATCCCCACCGCCGACTGGATCGCCACACCGATGTCCGGCAAGGCGTCCAGGGCCTGACGAAATGCCTGCATGGCCTGACCCGGCGAACCCAGCATCAGCTGACAGCGCGCCAGCAGGAATTGAATTCGCTGGCGATCGGCAGCACGTACCTGCGCGCGCGGATTGGCGGCCAGGGCCTGGGCAATGCGCAGCACATCCGCCACCGTAACCGCATCACAGGAGCCGTTCGCAATGCGGCTCAGCACATGATCCAGGGTCTTCTGGTAGTGCTCCACGATCGCCCGATCAGACGCAATAGAGGTTGCGACCCGCTCCACCCATGCGCCAGCTTCTCCGGTGGCGCAGGCGACCTGCAGACCGGCAAGCGCCAGGACGGCGTTGCCCGGCAGATGGGCCAGACCCTGCTCGATCTGGTCACCCGCTTCCCGCATCCGTCCCTCTTGCAACAACGTTTCGATCGCATAGGAATGCGCGCGTTCCGAGGTCGGATTGATGCGCACCCAGGCCTGCGAAAGCTGCAGGGGCTGCCCCCACAGGGCGCTGCGGGACAGCGTCTGTATGGAAAAAATCAGCACCAGCGCGATGGACAGCGCAGATACGATCCGGATACCCAGTTGCTCGATCACCCGCTGCTGGGTCAGCAGCAACGCCAACGGCCAGAAAAGAAGCAATGCCGGCAGATAATTGCGGTGCTCAAACGCAATCTCCAGCGCCACCAGCCAGGTTTCCATCAGGTGCCCAACGAAAAAGAAGGCCAGCGCCAGCGCGAGGACTGCGCAACGTTTCCGCAGCCACACGGTCAGCGCCAGATAGATACAGATCCCGATCTGCGCGAGCAACGTCGTCCAGGGCGTCAGCAAGCCACGCGATGGCAGGATGTCATCGTAAAACAGTCCGCGGGTCACATCCGCGGGCAATACAATCAGGCGGATGTACTCAAAGAACACCCTGCCCTCCGTGAGGGCCCGATCCAGCATGGACAGATCGCGGGTCAGCAACAGCTTGGCATCGTTGTAGGACCATCTCTGCAGCAACCAGTACAAAAGCAGGACGCTGGGCAGAATCAGGCAGACCCAGACGAACAAGCGGTATAACGCAGGCTGGGGAAAGCGCCTCCGGTACGCCGGCGCCGAGAAAAGAAAGACCTCCAGCACGAGGCATTGCAGCGGCAACAGGCCCGCGTTCTCCTTGCTGAGCAGGCCCAGGGTGCCGAACCCACCCAACCCACACCCGATCCGCACCATGCCCGGCAGGGTTTGGCCACCCGCCAGGAGAACACGTCCCTTCACAAACAGGATGAACGCGGCCAAAGAAAAGGTGGTGGCCAACATCGCCATCCGCTGCACAACGTAGAGCGTGGTGGATACCCAGAGTGGGTGCAGGACCCACAACAGACTGGCCAGCAGCGCCACAACGAGCGCGCGCTGCTCTGGCAGGCGAATCGCCTGGTTGAGCACATAGAGCAGCCAGAACAGCAGCACGCCATTCAGCACGTGCAGCAACAGGTTGGTGTACTTGAAAGCAGCCGCCGAATCCGGCACGCCGGTATCGTTCAGTAGGAAACTCAGGAGAGACACCGGCCGCCCCAGTGGCCCGGCAATCCCGTTCCCCAGCGCCCGCATCAGGCTCTCAAGATCGCGCACTTCACCGAAGCGCACCAGTGTGGCCAGATTACCCAGATCGTCGAGCAGGAACCCGCCGCTCAGGCCGGGCCAGTACAACAGCAGGGGCAGCACGATAAGCAGGCCGAGCCCCATCACCGCTCGCTGCGGCACCTGTGCAAACATGCTCAGTCGTCAGAGCGGCCGCTGTCGCGATACATCAGTGCCGTAATCTGCTCTGATACCAGCCCCATCAGGAAAATCATCAGCGCGGTCGAGAAGAGCAATGCACTCATATTGGTGAAGCGTTCCATCACGGCAAAAGTGTAGGCATACCGGGCACAGCCAAGCAGAAATACGGCCAGTGCCGCCGGAAAGAAAATCTTCAGGGGCGAGTACAGCGTACCGATCCGGAAAATAATCAGCAGGAATCGCACGCCATCGCGTAACAGGCGCAAATGGCTGTTGCCCAGACGCCTCGCCACCACGATCGGCTCATACACCACGGAATAGCCGGCCCGAAAAAACGCCATCGTAATCGTGGTCGGGTAGGAAAACCCATTCGGGAGGAGGTACAGAAACTCCTTGAACTTGCGGGTCCGCACCGCACGAAATCCTGAGGTGAGGTCGGCCACCCGGTGTCCCGTCATCCAACTGGCCAGCAGGTTGTACACCCGGTTCGCAAGGTGCCGCCCGGCACCCGCCTGGTCGGCAGCACGCGCGCGGGCACCCACCACCATGTCCGCACCGCGCGCCGTTTGTGCCAGCAACCGTTCAATATCCGCAGGATCATGCTGACCGTCACCATCCATGAACACGATCCACTCGCTCGAGCAGGCGCGCGCACCGGTCTTGATGGCAGCCCCGTTCCCCTTGGAATAGGGATGACGGATCACCCGCACGCCATATTCGCCACACACCGTCGGGGTTCCGTCCGTTGAGCCATCGTCCACGACCAGCACACGAGACGCCCCGACCTGGCTCACCAGGTCAGGCAAAACCTGCTGCAACCCGTCTGCCTCGTTCTTGGCCGGGATCACGACCGTGAAATCCATCTGCTCACTTGCCTTATCCATCACGAGCGTTCCTGCAGTTCGGTCACAAGATGACCACGCGCGAGCCACGTGGATGACGCAGCATCCACCCACTGTATTGGAGCGGCGACTATACGCAAGTATCTTCTCCCCCAAAAGAAAAGGGGCCCGCGCAGCGGGCCCCTTTCCGGATCGACAGGATCATGCGGGCTCAAGCGCTCGCACTCTCCCGAAATCGATCAACCGCAAATTAGCGGCACTGTGCGGGGCGGTATTTCGCCGGTACAAACGAACCAGCACCGCTCTTGGCAGCTTCGTTCGTGGCGCAATCCCAGGTGATGGAACCGCTTTGGTTGGTACCTTGTACCGTAATCACGTCTCCAGCCGTGGTATCACCACCCATCGCCGCGTACGCGATCGCGATGACCATGGAGGTTACAGTGACGGACGTTACATTGTTGCCCTTGATGTCAGCAGCGGCTGACATACCAGCGTCGGCATTGTCGTTCGGCCAGTTGCCGTTGGACATGTAGTGCTCAGCAACCTGCGTCTTGGCAGCACCTGCCAGGTTCAGACCTTCAGACACCTTGGAACGAATGGTGTAATCCTGGTAAGCCGGGATGGCCACAGCGGCAAGAATACCGATGATGGCAACAACGATCATGAGTTCGATCAGGGTAAAACCCGCTTGAACCTTTTTCATGAATAGACTCCTAAATACTGGAATGGATGAATGTTTACCGGGCCCGCTGATCACAGCGAGTGTTGGCAACGCATGTACCAAGCAAAGGCCGCGCCAGGAATGAAAATCATCCGACAATAAAACCATAACGCACTGATATCAATGAATTTAATCGTGAAAAACGGGGCGTTTGCCGTACCCCTGGCGGGCGAAATCCAATGAAGTCCCGCCGCGTCACGACGCTCAAATTCGTCAAAGGTGACAAAATTTGTCAGCGAGTTCCGATGCACGGTCACGCACCCGCTTGTCTCCGGCAGGCCCAGGTGATGACCCGCGCCATCGATGTTCGCTCAAAGCCGCCGTTCAGCCGACGCCCCCATTCAGCCACACCAGATTCTGGCGGACAATCCGCCTCCAGAACCGCAAGTAAGTATTGGGAAACTGAGCTAAAATGCCAAGGTGCACCGCAAGATTGCGAATTGTGAACGGTTGTGCGTCCAATCAGCAATCAATGCGTGACTGTGCAGCGGGCATGGTGCGCAGTTGGCGCAGATTGCGCCGGATGATGGCAGCGCGGCCCCCTGAGATGCGGGCCATCGGGATGGGATCGTTGCCTGGCAACTGGCCGGCAATGCGCAAGTGAAGAAGAAATGGCATTAACGAAATCGATTTCTCTCAGCGGACTGGCACGACGTCTCGTCGACGACGGATTATTGGATGACGCTGCCGCCGCGGAAGCCTTACAGGCAGCAAAATCCGAGAAAATCACGCTGGTCAATTATCTCGTCAAGAATGAACTGGCGGATGCGCGTGCGGTAGCGCTCGCGGCCTCCGATGAGTTCGGCGCACCGCTGCTGGACCTAGACGCGCTCAGCGCCGGCAACCTGCCCAAGGAAATCATCGAAGAAAAGCTGATTCGCAAGCACCACACGCTGCCCCTGTTCAGCCGTGGCAACCGCCTGTTCGTCGCCCTGTCGGACCCCACGAACCTGCTGGCGATGGACGAGATCAAGTTCCATACCGGTCGCGGCGTGGAAGCCATCCTCGTAGAAGAGAACAAGCTCTCCGCCCTGATTGATGCATACCTGCAGTCCGCCGAGGATGCCCTGGGTGGCCTTGATGAGGACATGGAGGACCTGGATGACCTGGATATCTCCTCGGGCGAGGAGGACAAGGACGACGAGGACGTTGGCAACGCGGCAGACGATGCGCCGGTGGTGCGTTTCCTCAACAAGATCCTGCTCGACGCGATCAAGACGGGCGCATCGGATATTCACTGCGAACCCTACGAGAAGACGTATCGCATCCGGTACCGGACGGACGGCATCCTGCGGGAAGTTGCCAAGCCGCCCATCAACCTGGCACCGCGGTTGGCCGCGCGGCTGAAGGTCATGTCCCAGATGGACATCTCCGAACGTCGCGTGCCACAGGATGGCCGGATCAAGATGAAACTCTCCAAGACGCGGGCCATCGACTTCCGCGTCAACACGCTGCCCACCCTGTGGGGGGAGAAACTGTGCCTGCGGATTCTGGATCCGACCAGCGCGCAACTCGGCATTGACGCGCTGGGCTACGAGGAAGACCAGAAGGAACTGTACCTCACCGCGCTGAAACAACCGCAGGGCATGATTCTGGTGACCGGCCCGACCGGTAGCGGAAAAACGGTATCCCTGTACACCGGGCTGAACATCCTGAATACGCCGGAAGTGAATATCTCCACTGCCGAGGATCCGGTGGAAATCAACCTGGAAGGTATCAACCAGTGCAACGTCAACCCGAAAGTAAAGCTCGACTTCTCGGCGGCGCTGAAATCCTTCCTGCGTCAGGATCCGGACATCATCATGGTGGGCGAGATCCGGGACCTGGAAACCGGCAATATCGCCATCAAGGCCGCACAGACCGGCCACATGGTCATGTCCACGCTGCACACCAACAGCGCGCCGGAGACATTGACGCGGATGCGCAACATGGGCATCCCTTCGTTCAACATCGCCACCTCCGTCAATCTCATTATTGCGCAACGGCTTGCGCGTCGTCTGTGCAGCAACTGCAAGGAAGAGATGGATATCCCGCGGGAGACCTTGCTGGAGGAAGGCTTCAAGGAAGAGGACCTGAAGTCAGAATTCGTCCTCTATGGCCCGAAAGGCTGCGACAAGTGCAAGGAAGGCTATAAGGGGCGGGTGGGCATCTACGAGGTCGTGAAGATCACACCGACGATCTCACGTATCATCATGGAAGAAGGCAACGCGATTCAGATCGCAGATGCCTGCCGTGCAGAGGGCTTCAACGATCTGCGAAGATCCGGCCTGATCAAGGCCATGTCAGGCGTTACCAGCCTGCAGGAAGTGAACCGGGTGACCAAGGAATAACACATGGCAGACGCAGCACAGAATCTGGACACCTATGTCTGGGAAGGAATCGACAAGAAGGGCAAGAAGACCCGCGGCGAGACGTCTGGCAGAAATCCCAACCTGGTCAAGGCGGAACTGCGCAAGCAGGGCATCAACCCCACGAAGGTGCGCAAGAAAGCAAAACCCCTGCTGGGTGGGGGTGGCGGCAAGAAGATCGAGCCGATGGATATCGCGATCTTCACCCGCCAGCTGGCCACCATGATGCAATCCGGGGTGCCGTTGATCCAGTCCTACGAACTGATTGCCGACGGCCACGAAAAGCCAAAAATGAAAGAGCTCCTGCTGACGGTCAAGAATGACATCGCCTCCGGCATGAACATGGCGAACTCCCTCCGCAGGCACCCGATGTATTTCGACGACCTGTTCTGCAACCTGGTGGATGCCGGCGAGCAGGCCGGCGCCCTGGAAACCATGCTGGACCGGGTGGCCACCTACAAGGAAAAGACCGAAGCACTGAAAGCCAAGATCAAGAAGGCACTGTCCTACCCCATCGCCGTGATCGTGGTGGCCATCATCGTGAGCGTGATCCTGCTGGTGAAAGTGGTCCCGCAGTTTGAAGAGCTCTTCAAGGGGTTCGGCGCGGACCTGCCGGCCTTCACGCAGTTTGTGCTGGGCATCTCGGAAGTGGTGCAGGAATGGTGGCTGCCGATGCTGGTTTTAATCGGCGTGGCCGGCTTCCTGTTCAAACAGGCTCACTCGCGTTCCGAGAAAGTACGCGATGCCGTGGATCGGCTGGTACTGAAAGTGCCCATCATCGGGGACATTCTCGATAAGTCGGCAGTGGCGCGCTTTGCACGCACGCTTTCGACCACCTTTTCTGCCGGCGTACCGCTCGTGGACGCCCTGGACTCCGCCGCCGGCGCCTCAGGCAATGTGGTGTACCGCACGGCCATCCTGAACATCAAGGACGAGGTGTCGACCGGCACCCAATTGCAGTTCGCCATGCGGCAGGCGAACGTTTTCCCACCCATGGCGGTGCAGATGACCGGCATCGGTGAAGAGGCCGGTTCCCTGGACATGATGCTCGACAAGGTCGCCAACTTCTACGAAGAAGCCGTGGACAATGCAGTGGACAACCTGACGTCACTCATGGAACCGCTGATCATGTCCGTGCTGGGTGTCCTGGTGGGCGGCCTGATTCTGGCCATGTACCTGCCGATCTTCCAAATGGGCCAGGTCATCTAAGCGGAATTCATTCTCAGGTGTCACAGCTCGCCGGCTATCTGGCGGCGGAACCCGTGGTGTTTTTCACGGGCAGCCTGCTGCTGGGACTGATCGTTGGCAGTTTTCTGAATGTGGTGATCTATCGTCTTCCCGTCATGATGGAGCGGGACTGGCGTGCGCAATGCCGGGAATTGCTCCAGGCCGACGAAGCGGTGGCCGAGCAGGCCACACCCCAGGAAGAACAACCGACAGCCCCCTTCAACCTCTTGCTCCCCAACTCACACTGCCCGCACTGCGATCATGAGATCCGTCCCTGGGAGAACCTGCCGGTGGTGAGCTATCTCCTGCTCCGCGGCCGCTGTTCCCATTGCCATGCAGGCATCTCGCCACGGTATCCGCTCATTGAAGCTTTTTGCGCCCTGCTCTCCCTGATCGTCGCCTGGAAGTTTGGGCCGACTGCGCAGACAGCCGGCCTGCTGGCGTTCACCTGGGCACTGCTGGCAGCCAGCATGATTGACCTCGACCACATGCTCTTGCCGGACGACATCGTCCTGCCACTGCTCTGGCTGGGGCTGATTGTGAACAGCTTCGGCCTGATCGTTTCCCTGCCAGAAGCGCTCTGGGGTGCCATCGCTGGATACATGAGCCTGTGGCTGGTCTTTCAGACCTTCAGATTGCTGACCGGCAAGGAAGGGATGGGATATGGAGATTTCAAACTGCTCGCCGCATTGGGTGCCTGGCTGGGCTGGCAGCAACTGCCCCTCATCATCCTGATGGCTTCTGCCTCCGGTGCGGTACTCGGAGTGCTCGCGATTGCCCTGAAGTTGCGGGAGCGCAGTCAGCCGATTCCATTTGGACCCTTTCTGGCCTGTGGGGGCTGGATCTGTGCGATCTGGGGTACTGAAATCCAGCGGGTCTGGCTGGGACAGTAGCAGCCAGCATGCTGAAGATCGGACTGACGGGCGGAATCGGCAGCGGAAAATCGGCAGCGGCCGAGATGTTCGAGCGGCTGGGTGTTCACATTGTGGATGCGGATATCGTTGCGCGCGAGGTCGTCGAGCCCGGCGAACCCGCGCTGCAGGAAATTGCCGACCATTTTGGGTCGCACATCTTGCTTGCGGACGGCGGACTGGATCGCCGCCAGCTGCGTGAAATCGTGTTTTCCGATGCTGCAGAAAAAAAGTGGCTGGAAGCCGCACTCCACCCACGGATTCGTGAACGGATCCAGGCACAACTGAATCAGGCCCGGCCTCCATACATCCTGCTGGTGTCCCCCCTCCTGCTGGAAACGGACCAACACCAACTGGTCGACCGGATTGTTGTGGTCACATCCTCGCCCGCACTGCAGGTCCAGCGCACCGGCCAGCGGGACCGGGCAGATGCGGAAAGCGTGCGCCGGATCATGCGGTCGCAATGGTCAGACGCTAAGCGTCTGCAAAGGGCAGACTACGAGATTCAGAATGTCGGAGACCTGCACGCGCTGGAGAAGCAGGTGAAGCGTCTTCATCAGGAGCTTGTCGAACTCGCCGCACGCCCTGCAACCCGTGACTGACGCCACTCTGTTTCGCTGGCGAACCACCGACACGCTGCTCTGGCTGGCGTGTGGTGCCCTCTTTTACCTGGTGACGACTGCCCACCAGGAACTGGCATTCCACGCAGGCAGTTACGTTCCCGTGGGAAACGATTCTTTTTACCATGCGGACCGCATTCTCCATGCGATGTACACCGGCGAATTCAGGCAGTTCGACCTGCGCGTGCATGCGCCGGAAGGCAGCCTGGTTCCCATGGCATGGGGGTATGACTGGCTCCTGGCCAAACTGGCGTACCTGTTGCAATCTGTGTTCGGCCTGGCTCCGCTACCGGCCCTCCTGTTTCTTCCGAGCATCTGGGGCCTCGTCAATCTCGCATTGCTGCTCATGCTGGCTGGCCAGGTCGGACTACCGCGCATCTATCGGGCCGGCATCGCGCTGAGTTTTGTCCTCAGCCCGTTCAACATGCATCTCCACCTGTTTGGCCGCATCGATCAGCATTTCATGGAACTCACCCTGCTGCTTGCGACCGCATGCAGCACCATCTACTGGCTGCAACGACCGGCACGGCGCCTGGGCGCGGCCCTGACCGGCCTGACGCTCGCCGCAGCGCCCCTCGTGAACACCGGCCTTTTCATTTTACAGTTGCCTGTTCTCCTCACGCTTTTCCTGAGCTGGCTGTACGAGCGTCCACAACCCCGCCACACCTTCCTGTTCGCTACGGTGCTGCTACTCAGCTCGGTGCTGCTGGCAATTCCGTCCGAGGCGTTCCGCCAGCTGCGGTTCGCGTTCTATTATCACTCCTGGTTTCACGTCTACGTGGCGCTCTGTGCCGCAGCCGTTACCGTCCTTCTCCAGAAGCCCAGAACACG
>JBFKXW010000019.1:0-15848 GCA_041637915.1 Pseudomonadales bacterium
GCGCGCGCCCTATGTCGACCTGGTATTCGGCCCCCAGACCCTGCATCGATTGCCGGAACTGCTCACCCGGCGCCGGGAGACCCAGTCCCCTGCGATCGACATCAGCTTTCCGGAGATCGAGAAGTTTGACCGGCTGCCGGAGCCCCGGGTGGAGGGCCCCAAGGCGTTTCTGTCGATCATGGAGGGCTGCAGCAAGTACTGCACATTCTGCGTGGTGCCCTATACCCGCGGGGAGGAAGTCAGCCGCCCGTTGGATGATGTCATCGCAGAGGCGGTCGGACTGGCAGAACAGGGTGTGCGGGAAATCACCCTGCTGGGCCAGAACGTGAACGCATGGCGCGGCACACGGCACGACGGCACCGTGGCCGGCTTCGCCGACCTGTTGTATATCCTGTCGGAACTCGAGGGCATCGGCAGAATTCGCTACACCACCTCACACCCGATTGAATTCGGCGAAGACCTGATTGCCGCCCATGCCGACCTGCCCAAACTGGCCGCGCACGTGCACCTGCCGGTGCAAAGCGGGGCAGACCGGGTGCTGGCTCTGATGAAGCGCGGCCACACCGTGCTGGAATACAAGCAGACGATCCGCCGCTTGCAGGCGGCACGGCCCGGCATCAGCATTTCGTCGGATTTCATCGTCGGCTTCCCTGGCGAAACCGAGGCAGACTTTGGCGCCACCCTGAAACTGGTGGAGGAAGTCGGCTTCGACGCGTCTTTCAGCTTTCTCTACAGTGCGCGGCCTGGCACTCCGGCTGCGCAATTCGCCGATGACACCCCACGGCCGGTGCTGGAGGAACGGCTGGCCCGGCTGCAACTCCGGCTGCGGCAACTTTCTGAGGGCATCAGCCGCAGGATGGTGGGCAGCCAGCAGCGAATTCTTGTGGAAGGCCCCTCCCGCAAGGACCCCGGCCAGTTGCAGGGACGCACCGAAAACAACCGCGTCGTCAACTTTACGTCACCCAATTCTGGCCTGATGGGCAAATTTGTTGACGTAATGATTACCGAAGCCCTGCCGAATTCACTGCGCGGTCATTTGCTGGCGCATGCAGCCGAAAAATCGTCGGCTACGGCGCGTTGTTCCCCCCCTACCCAGGCGTTATCCTGAGATCAAATGAGTGGTATTCCGGAAATTTTGAGCGCGACCGAATCAACCCACCTCCTCACCCTGGAACCGAACGAGCCCCGTCGGCTCGCGAGTTTATGCGGCCCACTGGATCAGCACCTGCGTCAGATCGAACGGCGACTTGAGATCGAGATCCACAACCGGGGAAACCGTTTTCAGCTGTCCGGCAACGAAGCCGCCACCGGGATTGCCGAACGCACGCTGGATGAACTCTACGCACTGACTTCCGGTGGCCACGAACTGACCCCGGAGCAGGTGCACCTGGCCCTGCAGGCAGCAGGCGCCGGACAACTGCCGGAAACCGCCACGCTGGCGTCACCCGCCCACTCCACAGTTCTGCAATTGCCACGCTGCACGGTGAAACCGCGCAGCCGCAACCAGCAACACTACGTGGATCGGATACAGTCCAACGACATCAATTTTGGCGTGGGTCCCGCCGGCACCGGCAAGACCTGGCTGGCAGTTGCCTGCGCCGTCGCCGCCCTGTCCCGCGAACGCGTGCATCGGATCGTGCTCGTCCGCCCGGCGGTGGAAGCCGGCGAAAAACTGGGGTTCCTGCCGGGTGACCTCAGCCAGAAAGTGAACCCTTACCTACGCCCTCTCTATGATGCGCTGTACACCATGATGGGGTTCGAGCAGGTCACCCGCCTGATCGACCGCAGCGTGATTGAGGTCGCGCCACTGGCCTACATGCGCGGGCGCACGCTGGACAACGCATTCATCATTCTGGACGAAGGCCAGAATTCCACCCGGGAGCAGATGAAGATGTTTCTGACCCGGATTGGCTTTGGCTCCATCGCCGTAGTGACCGGGGACATCACCCAGATCGACCTGCCGGGCAGCGCCCATTCCGGCCTGATTCATGCCCGCGACGTCTTACGGGGCACGCCCGGCATCAGCTTCACACATTTCAATTCAAGTGACGTGGTCCGCCACCCGTTGGTACAGAAAATCATTGACGCTTATGAAGCCGATGATCAGGCCGGCCGTACACCCCGCAAGCCCGCTGCAGAATGAGCAGGCTCCGCATCGAGCTGGAAATTGCCAGCGCAGACACAGCGGTACCGCCGCAGTCGGATTTCAACCGCTGGGCAACGGCAGCCGCGGAACAAGTTCGGCCCGGAGAGCGGCTGCTCGTGCACATCCGCGTGACGGATGAGGCCGAAATCACCACCCTGAATACGCGGTACCGCGACAAGGCAGCACCAACCAATGTGCTGTCGTTTCCCATGGATGCCCCGCTGGAAGAGGGCGTCCTGTTACTGGGCGACCTGGTGATGTGCGCAGCGGTGATCGAGCGCGAAGCGGCAGAACAGCAAAAACTACCAGGGCATCACTGGGCACACATGACGGTCCATGGCACCCTGCACCTGCTGGGGCTGGATCACCTGGAAGACGAGGAGGCGGAACACATGGAAGCCTGTGAGCGAGCCATCCTCGCCGGCTTCGGCATCCCGGACCCGTACCGACCCACAGACAATGACTCACCAGAGGCTGCAGCCTGATGTCCCGCGACAACCCGACCGACGAAGAACCTCCCCGAACCTGGCTGGACCGCTTTACCCAGCTGTTCTCCAGCGAACCCGGATCGGTCCACGACCTGCTCGAAATTCTCCGCGACGCCGAACAACGCGGCCTGCTTTCGTTCGAAGCACTGGGCATCATTGAGGGAGCCATGCAGGTTTTCGATATGCAGGTGCGTGAAATCATGGTGCCGCGCTCCCGCATGATCGTGGTGCGTGCGGATCAAAGCCCGGACGAGTTCATGGAGGTGATCGTGGAAAGCGGCCACTCCCGGTTCCCGGTACTCGGCGACAATCCGGATGAAGTAGAAGGCATCCTGCTGGCGAAGGACATGCTGGCTTTCACCAGCAGCGGTGCGCTGGAGCGCTTCGACATGCGCGACGTCCTGCGACCCGCCACCTTTGTACCGGAGAGCAAGCGCCTCAACGTACTGCTGCGCGAGTTCCGCTCCACCCGGAACCACATCGCCATCGTGATCGACGAATACGGCGGCGTCGCCGGGCTGGTCACAATCGAAGATGTGCTCGAGCAGATCGTCGGCGAGATTGCCGATGAGTATGACGTGGAGGATGAAGAGTCCTTCATCAGTCGCTTCGACCAGGGACAGTACAACGTCAAGGCACTCACGCCACTTGATGAATTCAACAAGTACTTTGACTGCGATTTACGGGCGGACGAATTCGAAACCATCGGCGGCGTCGTCATGAGTCGCTTCGGGCACCTGCCCAAACGCAATGAAACCATCGAGATCGAGGGTTTTCGATTCCGCGTACTCAACGCGGACAGCCGGCGCATCCGACTGCTGCGCGTCACCCCGCGCCACTGAACCCGATGGATGAACAACCGGCGCAGCGTATGCGCAGTGCCCTCCTGACGTTGCAATCCCCCGTCGGCGCCATGGTCGCGCTAACGGGCGGCGCCCTGACCCCGCTGGCATTCGCCCCGTTCAACCTGTGGTTGTTTTCCATCCTCGGGCCAGCGTTGCTGCTGGCCTGCCTGGCAGACACTTCGGAACGGCAGGCAGCCTGGCGCGGCTGGCTGTTCGGGGTCGGCTTCTATGGCACGGGTGTCAGCTGGGTCTACGTGAGCATCCATGAATTCGGGTATGCGCCGGCCTGGCTGGCAGCTGCACTGACCCTGCTCTTTGTGCTGTCTCTGGCATTGATGCCTGCCCTGCTGAGCTGGGCCTGGCGGCGCTGGTTTGAGCACAAGCCGGGAGCCATTCTGCTCGGCTTTCCCGGCGCCTGGATTCTTATCGAGTGGTTACGCTACTGGCTGCTCAGCGGATTTCCGTGGAACTACCTGGGCTATGCCCATGTGGACACACCGCTGGCCGGTTGGGCACCCATCGGTGGCGTGTATGCCCTGAGCTGGATTTGCGTGCTGTCTGCCGGCGCAGGGGTGATCCTCCTGCAGCACCGGTTCAACGCCGCGGCGCGTATCGCTGCGATCCTGATGATTGCAATCGCCTGGGGGGGCGGCTGGCTGCTGCGGGACCAGCAATGGACCCAACCGCGCGACATGCGTCCGCTCTCTGTGGCACTGGTGCAGGGCAATGTGGCGCAGGATCTGAAATGGCAGCCGGGGCAGCTTGCGCCTACCCTGCGCATCTACGAGGACGCAACCCGGGCTCAGCTCGGTCAGGACCTCGTGGTCTGGCCGGAAGCTGCCATCCCGACGTTCATGCACCAGGTGCAACCCTGGCTCGATCAAATCGACACCATTGCCCGCCAGACCGAGACCGGCATCATCACCGGCATTCCGTTCCGGCGCACGGACACCCCGGCGCAGGACAACCCGGTCTATCACAACAGCATCACTGCCCTCGGAACTGCCAACGGCTTGTACCACAAGCGCAAGCTGGTCCCGTTCGGTGAGTACGTGCCGTTTGAAGCGGCCCTGCGTGGGGTCATCCGGTTCCTCGACCTGCCGATGTCGAATTTCCAGCCTGGGGGAGAGCCTCAGCAGGGGTTAACGATGCAGTCTCGTGCGGGCACCGTGCGCTTCGCACCGTACATCTGCTACGAAATCGTTTATCCCGATTTCGTGGCGCGCACCTATGCCGATGCAGACATACTGATCACCATCAGCAATGACGCCTGGTTTGGCGGCTCCAGCGGCCCGGCCCAACACCTGCAGATTGCGCAGATGCGAGCCATGGAGCTGGGTCGGGAAATCATCCGCGCCACCAACGACGGCTACACCGCACTGATTGACCACCGCGGCGCCATTCGCAGCGTCGCGCCACGCTTTGAACGCGTGACACTGACCGGCGAAGTACAAGCCTATACGGGTCGCACGCCGTTCTCTCGCTGGGGTTCCGGCGGCGCACTCGTGCTGGGCCTGTTGCTGGCGTTGCTGACCCGTCGAGTGCACCGGCCGCAGCCACCGGCCTGAACCGTCAGCCCGGCAGTGGCAGAGCGGGAAAGCGATTCCGCAGCCAGTACCAGAGCAGCCCCAACTGCTCATGCAGAATGCGGGCGCTGACCAGCAGGGACTCGGCATCCGGCACCCAGCGGTTGATTGCGTCACTGCGTGGCGGTGTCCAGAACCCGGTTGGGGCCGCCAGCACCTTCAGGCCCTGCTGCTCGAACAGCGCCGCAGCGCGCGGCATGTGCACAGCGTGCGTCACCAGAGCGACCCGTTGCACACCTTCCTGCAAAAGAATCTGCGCGCTGAAAGAAGCATTCTCGAAGGTGGTCCTGCTGTGCGGTTCCAGCCAGCGGGAGGACACACCACCCAGCGATTGCTGCAGCGCATCGCGCATGAGTTCGGCCTCAGAGCGGGATTCCCCTTCGACGCGCCCACCCGTCACCAGCAGCGGCACACCGGTGCGCTTGTGCAGATAGGCACCATAGCGGATGCGCTGAAAGGTGAGGCTGCCGGGCTGATCCAACCCTCCATATTCGGGCGCCCCACGCAGTCGCCCGCCGCCCAGCACCACGATCGCACCGGCCCGGAACGCAACCAGTTCCTGCGGATCGATCGCGCCATGCCGGACATGGAGATTCTGCAGTGCCAGTGTCACCGCCGGCATCGACAGCGCCAACAGCGACGCCACACTGAACAGCACCAACAGATTCGACAGCAGCGGGTGTCGCGCACGCAGGCGCCAGGCCAGCAGCAGCGCCAGCAGGTTGGCGGCCGGCGGCAGCGCCAGCGTTTTCAGGGTGTATCGCCACATGATTCGTTATCCCAGCCCACCAGGCCTGCCATGCAGAACCCTCGAAGTGGGCGCGATCTCTGGTATTCTTGGGCGCCACGCGAACAGCGCGATTGAAGTAAGCCAGAACGCCCGCCCATGGATCCGCATTACCACCCCCAAGCCGTTGAAGCCGAGGCGCAAGAATACTGGGAAGCGAACCGTTCTTTCCAGGTCAGCGAAGAGCCGGGCCGCGAAAAATTCTACTGTCTGTGCATGTTTCCCTACCCCAGCGGCCGGCTGCACATGGGCCATGTGCGCAACTACACGATTGGCGATGTGATCAGCCGCTACCAGCGCATGTGTGGTCGCAATGTGTTGCAACCGATGGGCTGGGACGCCTTCGGGCTGCCGGCAGAGAACGCTGCCATGAAAAACAACGTGGCGCCGGCACAGTGGACGCGGGAAAACATCGAATACATGCGCGGCCAGTTGCGGCAACTCGGCTTCGCCTATGACTGGCAGCGCGAAATTGCCACCTGTGATCCCGACTACTACCGCTGGGAACAGTGGTTTTTCACCCGGCTGCTGGAGAAAGGCCTGGTGTACCGACGCGAATCCACCGTCAACTGGGATCCGGTCGACCAGACGGTACTGGCCAATGAGCAGGTGATCGATGGTCGCGGCTGGCGTTCCGGCGCGCTGGTGGAAAAGCGGCGCATCCCGCAATGGTTCGTGCGGATCACCGCCTACGCGGAAGAACTGCTGCAGGGGCTGGACGATTTGCCCGGCTGGCCGGCCCAGGTGAAGACCATGCAGCGCAACTGGATCGGCAAGTCGCGGGGCGTGCTGGTCCGGTTTCCGCGCACAGACGCCGGGGAACCGCTGGAAATTTTTACCACCCGCCCCGACACGCTGATGGGCGTGACCTACATGGCCCTTGCCGCCCAGCACCCGATGGTGGAGGCAGCGGCGGCCGACAACCCGGAGCTGGCCTCTTTTATCGATGAATGCAATCGGGGCAGCACGGCAGAAGCCGACCTGGCGGTCATGGAAAAGAAAGGCCTGCCACTCGGCATTTCGGTACGCCACCCGATCACCGATGAGGAGATTCCGGTCTGGGTCGCCAACTTCGTGCTGATGGAATACGGCACCGGCGCGGTCATGTCAGTCCCTGCGCATGACCAGCGGGACTGGGAGTTTGCCCGCGCGTACGGGCTGCCAGTCCGTCAGGTCATTGCCCCCGCAACGGCGGACGCCACCGTCGACCTCGATAGCGGCGCCTATGTCGATGCGGGCGTGCTGGTGAATTCCGGCCCCTTCGACGGGCTGGATTCGGCCGAAGCCTTCGATGACATCGCGGCTTACCTTTCCGAGCGAAAACTTGGTGACGTGCAGGTGAATTTCCGGCTGCGCGACTGGGGCGTCTCGCGCCAGCGCTACTGGGGCGCTCCGATTCCCGTAGTGCACCGGGAAGACGGCACGGTGCTGCCGGTTGCCGAGGATGACCTGCCAGTGGTGCTGCCGGAAAACATCCGCTACGAGGGTGGGGCCAATCCGTTGCACAGCATGACCGACTTCCTGAACGCAGGCACGGATGACGCGGAACAACCACTACGCCGTGAAACGGACACCTTCGATACCTTCATGGAATCGTCCTGGTACTACGCGCGCTTCGCCTGCCCGGACGCATCCGGCATGCTGGATGCCCGCGCAAACTACTGGCTCCCTGTGGATCAGTACATCGGCGGAATCGAACACGCCATCCTGCATCTGCTGTATGCGCGTTTTTTCCACCGCCTGATGCGCGATGAAGGCCTTGTCGAAACCGACGAACCGTTCGCCAACCTGCTGACCCAGGGCATGGTGCTCAAGGACGGAGCGAAGATGTCCAAATCCAAGGGCAATACGGTCGACCCGCAGGCGTTGATTGAACAATACGGCGCCGATACCGTGCGCCTGTTCATGATGTTTGCAGCGCCGCCCGAGCAGACACTGGAATGGTCGGACAGCGGCGTGGAAGGTGCCCACCGCTTCCTGCGCCGACTCTGGAAACTGGTCGGCAGTGACGAACTGCCGCCGGTGAGCGTAACGGATTGGACGGCCCTCCAGTTGACCGGAAATGCCACCGCACTGCGGCGGAAAACCCATCAAACCATCGCCAAGGTCAGTGACGATGTCAGTCGCCGCTATACCTTCAATACGGCCATTGCGGCAGTGATGGAACTCTGCAACGAGATCAATCGGTTCAAACCCACCGGGGAAGGTGACCGGGCCGTACTGCGGGAGGCGCTGGAGTCGGTGGTTCTGCTGCTCTCGCCCATTACGCCGCACATCTGTCACCGGCTCTGGTTTTCACTGGGCCACGAGCAGGCGGTCATCCATGAGCGCTGGCCGGCGGCAGACCCCGCCGCGATGCGGGAATCGGAGCTTCGTCTCGCGGTACAGGTGAACGGCAAGGTCCGCGCCCAGTTGCAGGTACCCGCAGACGCAGCAGAGGATGCCATCAAGGCGGCTGCTCTGGCGGATGAGAATGTGCAGCGCTTCCTGGAGGGCCGGGAACCGAAAAAGATCATTCTGGTGCCACGGAAACTCGTCAACATCGTGGTAGCATAATTTTGCGAAAACTCAGGACGGAACCACCCATGCAGCCAGACCGCGTCAGCTTTCCTTACCGACTCATGCCGCGAGCCCTGATCCTCAGCCTGTGCCTGGTGCTGGGCGCCTGCGGCTTCCAGTTGCGTGGCACGCAGGAACTGGCTCCGGAACTGTCCCGTCTCAACGTCAGCGCACCAATCGAAATCCGGCGCAGCCTGCGTCGCTCGCTGGTTAACATGGGCGTGCAGGTTGCCGGACTGGGAGAATCCCTGCCGGAAGCCTACTCCCTCCGCGTCGTCAACGACAAAGCGGACTCCCGAACGGTTTCCTTTGACGCCAATGTCGATTCCGCCGAAATCGAATTTCGCCGGGAGGTGGTGTTCGAACTGCAATCTCCGGAAGGTGTGGTGGTCCTCGGTCCGGTACGCATCGATGTGGAGCGTATCTACGTGCATGACCGCGACCGACTGCTGGGTGAAACCGGCGAGCGTGACATCCTCAATCAGGAAATGGAGGATGAAGCCTCGCAACGCATCATCCGCCAGTTGCGTCGCTTGAGCAGCGAACAGATCCGCAGCCGCCTCGAAGCCGCCGAGCAGGCACGCTCCTGACGGCGCGCGCGCCGCAACCCATGGAAATCCGCCCGGACCAATTGGCCGGCACTCTGCGCAAGCAACTCCCGGATCTGATCTGGATCAGCGGCGATGAGCCATTGCTGGTGCAGGACTGCGTGCAGGAGGTCCGCAAGGCTGCGGCCGCAGTGACCGGCGGTAGCCGCGAGCGCTTCTCGGTGGAAACCGGATTCGACTGGCCGGTCTTTGCGCAGGCTTGTGCAGAAAGCTCCCTCTTCTCGCCACGCACTCTGATTGAACTACACCTGCCGGAACCCAAACCGGGAAAAGCCGGCGCAGAGGTACTGCGCCAGGTGGCCGGGCTGCCGGCTGGCGGCAACCTGATCCTGATCATCTCCGGCAAACTGGCCCGGGAAACACGCAATAGCGCCTGGGCCAAGGCCCTGCTGAAACGCGGCGCGCTCGTGCCGGTGTGGCCGTTGCGCGCGTCGGACCTGCCCGGCTGGATTGTCCGGGAGCTGAAACAGCACGGTCTGCAGGCAGACCGCGAGGCGATTCAGATGCTGGTCGATTGCACCGAAGGGAACCTGCTCGCCACCCGCCAGGAGATTCAGAAACTCGCCCTGCAGCTGGATGGTGGGACAGTCACCGCGGAGCAATTGCGAGAGGTGCTGGCGGACCAGACCCGTTACAGCGTGTTTGAGCTGGTCGACCACAGCCTGGCCGGCCGCCCGGAACGCGCCCTGCACTGCCTGCACACTTTGCGGGAAACCGGCACGGAGGCCATCCAGGTACTCTGGGCACTGGCGCGTGAAATTCGCATGCTGCGCCGAATCCGCCTGCAGACCGACCGGGGCAACCGCATTGCAGCCGCACTGCAGCAGGAAAGAGTGTGGCAAAACCGGCAGGCCCTGGTCACGCAGGCCGCCAAACGCCTGAGCGGCCCGCAACTGGATCAATTGCTACTGCACGCCGGGCGGGCAGACCGGGCAATCAAGGGTGGGGACCACACGCCCCCCTGGCAGATTCTGGAAGAATTGACACTGACCTTCGCTGGCAGGCCATTGCGGCCTGGCAGCCTGTCGGCCTGATCACATCTCCATTTTTTTCTTCATCAGTTCCGTGCACTCTGCGGCCGGAACCGGTTTGCTGAAGTAGTAGCCCTGCAGCACATCCGCCCCTTCAGCGCGCAGGAAGCGCACGTGCTCAATGGTCTCCACACCTTCCGCGATGGTCTTCAGGTTCAGGCTGTGGGCCATCGCGATAATCGCCCGGACGATGCCGGCATCCTCTGAATTGGTGGTGACATCCCGCACGAATGCCTGATCGATCTTCAGGTAATCAAGCGGGAATTTTTTCAGATAACTCAACGAGGAATAGCCTGTCCCGAAATCATCAACGGACAGGGCAAAGCCCATGTTCTTCAGTTCACCCAGCGTTGCGATGGTTTCCATCGCATTGGACATGATGGTGCCCTCAGTGATTTCCAGTTCGATGTGAACCGACTCCAGACCGACACTCTTCACCACCTCGTGCACACAGGCAGCGAAGCGCTGCTGCCGGAACTGCTCGCCGGCAAGGTTCACCGCCACACGCAGGTTGCGAAAACCCTGCAGTTCCCAGTGTTTGGCCTGCTCGCAGGCGCGGTTCAGCACCCAGTCTCCGAGCGGCAGGATCAGGCCGGTCTCCTCGGCCAGCGGAATAAACTCGCCCGGGCTGACAAGGCCGACCTCGGGGCTGTTCCAGCGCACCAGTGCCTCCACACCGGACACCTCACCGGTATGTGCATCGACCTGGGGCTGGTAAAAAAGCGTCAGCTCATCGCGCTCCAGCGCTTTGCGCAGCCGCCCTTCCAGGGAAAGCCGCTCCAGCGACCGCTCATTCATGGAGCCGGCATAAAACTGGAAATTGTTCCGCCCCTCGCGCTTGGCGTGATACATCGCGGCATCGGCATTCATCAGCAGCGTGTCCGGGGTATCGCCGTCGGAGGGCGCCATGGCGATGCCGATGCTTGGCGTCACCACAACCTCCTGATCATTCAGCGCCACCGGCAGGGCCACCGCCTCATGGATCGCCCGCGCCAACTGCACAGCGCGATCGCCCTGATCGTCCACCTTGTCGAGCAGTAAGACGAACTCGTCACCACCAAACCGGGCCAGACTGCACCAGTTCTCCTGACCATCCTCGTCGTCATCAACGCCGTTGTATTCAGTATGTTCCAGCATCAGCTGACGCAGCCGCTTGGCCATTGACTTGAGCAGCATGTCCCCAATGCCGTGCCCAAGGGTGTCGTTGATGCGCTGGAAAACGTCGAGGTCGACCAGGAAGATGGCGAGATTTTCCCCGGTCTTCCCCGCCTCGGCGAGCGCCTTTTCGAGGCGCAGCGAGAACAGCTGTCGGTTGGCCAGTCCGGTGAGGCTGTCGTAAAAAGCCAGGAAGCGCATCCGGCGCTCGGCGTCTTTCCGCTCCGTAATATCCCGGATCACGGTCAGCACTTCCTTGTCCGCACTGATGACCAGTCGCACTTCGTAATTGCGCGGACTCTCCACATCCGTGGGGTAATCCATCTCCACGGTTTGCGTGGTGTTCGTAGAGATCGCCCGCTTGACCAGATCCAGCATGGCCCGCTGCATCTCATGCCCCATGACATCACCCAGCGTGCGCCCGGGCATGGCCTGCAGCGGCAATTCCACGCGCGCATCATGGCCAAGATGCACATCAAGCACATCGCCCCAGAGGCTCATGCGGATCATGGAATCCGGCATGGCACGCAGTAGTGCACGGGTGCGCGCCTCACTGATCTGCGTCTGCCGGAAGGCGTCGGCTGCCCGCAACATGTAGCGTACCCGGTGCCCGAGCACCGGCCAGTTCAGTGGCTTGCTGGTAAAGTCGGTGGCACCCGCCTCGTACGCGGCATTGACGGAATGAACATCATCCCGGCCAGTCACCATCAGGATGGGCACATGCACACCGGCTTCCAGCTCACGGATTTTCCGGCATGCCGTGAATCCGTCCATCTCCGGCATTTCGACATCCAGGAGGATGATATCGGGCGGCATACGCTCAAAGGATGCCAGCGCCTCGACGCCGTTGCCGGCTTCAGCAATCGAGAAGCCCGCCTTCTCCAGAGTACGGCGCATCAGCATGCGGCTGGTGGCGTCATCATCGACCACCAGAACCAGTTGCTGTTCGCTGTCCTCGGACATTCCGGGCCTCTACGGTTTCGTCAGATCAGAATAGACGGCGCAGCAGGAACCTGCCTGATCAGTCCCTGCCTGCAGCGCGCCCGGGATCATTCCCGCTGTTGCCGAGGATCCAGCTCTGCAGCACGCCAGCCATGATCTGGCGCCGGAACGGCTTGGAAATAAAATCATCCATGCCCGCCTTGATACAGCGGGCCCGGTCACTGTCCATTGCATTGGCGGTCAGGGCGATGATCGGCGTGCGCGGGTTGGAAGTGGCGCGCTCGTAATCGCGCATGCGCTCGGTGGCTTCATAGCCGTCCATTCTCGGCATCTGGCAGTCCATCAGCACGAGGTCGTAAGAGCTGACCCGGAACATTTCGATGCCCTCCCGCCCGTCCCTGGCATGAAAGACCTGGCAACCAAGTCCGGAAAGAATCGCGGAGGCCACTTCCTTGTTGATCGGATTGTCCTCCACAACCAGCACACGCCGGCCACGCAGGTGCGGCGTGGCGTCGGGTTCTTTCAAGCTGCCCAGATCCACGTCTGCTTCGGAAACTTTGGCGACCAACACAAAGGGCACCTCGAGCCAGAACGTGGTGCCCTCCCCCTCGTCGCTGTCCACGCCAATCGTTCCGCCCATCAGTTGCACCAGCCGGCTGACGATGGACAGCCCGAGCCCGGTACCGCCGTAACGGCGTGTCATGGAACTGTCTGCCTGCGAAAAGGCGTCGAAAATGGTGGCGCATTTCTCCTTGGAAATGCCAATACCGGTGTCCTGCACTTCAAAGCGAATCCGGTAGGTGGAGCCCTGCCAGGATGCCAGCGCGGCACTGACCCAGACCCCGCCCTCCGTTGTGAACTTCATCGCGTTCCCGATCAGATTGATCAGGATCTGTCGAACGCGCACCGGATCGCCCAGGACGGACGCGGGAATCTGGCTATCGACCGACTGCTGCAACTTCAGACCCTTGCCCGCGCATTGCTGCTCAAACAACCCACAGACCGAACGCACCAACTCAGCCGGCGCGAACGGGATGTTCTCCAGTTCGAGCTTGCCCGCTTCAATCTTCGAGAAGTCGAGAATGTCGTTAATGATGGCGAGCAGTGATTCGGCCGACTCCCGCGCCAGATGCACGTAGTGCCCCTGCTGTTCATTCAGCTCGGTACCCAGCAGCAACTCAGTCATGCCCAGCACGCCGTTCATGGGCGTGCGGATTTCGTGGCTCATGGTCGCCAGAAACTCACTCTTCGCCCGGCTGGCCTCTTCCGCGGCCTCCTTGGCACGCACCATTTCCTCAGCGGCGCGGCGCATTTCCTCGTTACTGTGACGAAGCTCCTCCGTGCGCTCCTCGACCAATTGCTCCAGCCGATCCGATGCCGTCACGATCTCGTGATCGCGTTCGCGAATCTCGGCCAGCATCTCATTGAAGCCCTGCACCAGCTGACCGATCTCGTCATCGCTGTGCGCCGCCACCTGCACGGTGTAGTTCTTGGAACTGCCCACTGAGCGCATGGTTTCCGCCAGCTCCAGGATGGGGTCAGAAATCTTCCGCTGCAGGCGATCGGCCAGGAACCAGGCGATGCCGAAACAGATCACTGCCAGCACCAGCCCGATCAGGGACCACTCCATCAGCTTGCTGACATATGGCCCCAGGTCGGCCTGCAACTCGACCTGACCCAGAAAATCACCATCCATGACCACCGGCGCAGAGAGGTAGACGCGCTCCCAGTCATCCTGGCGTACCTGCACCTCACCGGACTCATTGAGGGGCAGCCGTGGTGGCAGCCGGCGCGCACCTTTCACGGGCGCCAGATAATCCGCAAACTTCTGACCGCGGGCATCCAGCAGGTACGCAGCTTCAACGTAGTGCGCCGCTTCCAGGGTGCGCAGCTGTGATTTCGCGGCCGATCGATCGCCAAACAGGATCGCCGCACGGGAATTGATGGCCACCGCGCGCGCCTGCGAAGTCAGGCTTTCCAGTAGCGTCTCGCGCAACAGAAGCGCTTCGCTGCTGACATAGGCAATGGTGCTGGTGCCCAGTGCCACGCCGACCACCACCAGGCACAGCCGGGTCAGCCGCCGACCGATCGAAGAGTTTTTCTTCCGGGTCATGGTCGTCCCCCCTGAACTTCCAGGGCCAGTTGCAGGAGAAAGGCGCTGATGATCAGGTTGGCATCCCGGGACGCGCCAATATTTACCACGAACTTGATGTGTTCCCCGACATTGCGGAATTCGATCATGCCGCCACGATTGGAAAACCCTTCAATATCGCTGACCGTCAGTACCGGCTGCCCCGCCAGCAGATCGATGACACCCACATCCGCAGCCTCGCCGGCCTCCCGGCTGATGAAAAGAATTTCGCAGCGAACGCCCGAGGGTGCCTCGCCGGTAACCAGCGCGACGTCGATTGGCCGGCTGTGGGCGGTCCGGCCGCGAATCTTCTCGAACGGTGCGCCCAGTCTTTCCATCCCGTAGACACACAGGCGCAGTGGCTCGCCTTCCGCATGGCCCGGCCATTCCACAAACTTGGCAAAGTTGTACAGGTATGCAGCCTTCAGCGCCTGCTCTTCCGCGACGCGCGCACTGCCCGTCGCACTGCCGGAGATCACCAGTGCGAGGAGCATTGTCAGTTGCCAGAAGGCCTTGGTCATGAGCGCTCGTCCAGCCCCGGGATGACCCAAAATTGAACTTGATTCGGCGAATTCGACGCAAAATCACCCGAATTCGAGTATAGGGGCGCAGGCCTGTCGACCGGAACTCATCGAAAGTTAGGGATTGTAGATATTTCTACACTCGCCGCCAATCGGCATGGAGTGAAGCAGCAGAACGTGACGTCTTTATTCTACGACACCACCGCTGGCCTGCAGGTCGGCATGATAAGAGGAACGCACCATCGGGCCGGACGCCACTGAGGTGAAACCCAGTTGCTCCGCGTAGGCTTTGAGCGCCCGGAATTCATCCGGATGGACGAACCGTTGTACGGGCAGATGATCCCGGCTCGGCTGCAGATACTGGCCCAGTGTCAGCATGCGAACCCCATGCGCATACAGGTCAGAGATCACGGCCCGCACCTCATCCAGCTCTTCACCCAGTCCAAGCATGAGCCCTGACTTGGTCGGCACGTGAGGCAAACGCACCCCGAAATCCTGCAACAGGTCCAGTGACACCTGGTAATCAGCGCCGGGTCGAACCTCCCGATACAGCCGGGGTACTGTTTCGAGGTTGTGATTGAACACATCGGGTGGGTTGCCGGCCAGCGCCTCCAGCGCCTGCGGGACCCGACCGCGGAAATCCGGCGCCAGGATTTCCACCTGCAAGGCGGGGTTGTGGGCACGCGCTTCACGGATACAGGCCGCGAAATGTGCTGCTCCGCTGTCCTTGAGATCATCACGATCCACGGAGGTGATTACCACATACCGCAAACCAAGTTTCTGAATCGCCTGGGCCAGATGCACCGGCTCATCCGCATCCAAAGCGGCCGGTTTGCCATGGGCCACATCGCAGAACGGGCAGCGACGGGTACAGATATCCCCCATGATCATGAAGGTTGCCGTGCCATGACCGAAACACTCCGGCAGGTTGGGGCAGGAGGCCTCTTCACACACGGTATGGAGCTTCTGTTTACGCAGCAGAGATTTTACCCGTTGCACTTCGCCCGACGCAGGAACCCGCACTCTGATCCAGTCGGGTTTGCGTGGTA
>JBFKXW010000020.1:0-15584 GCA_041637915.1 Pseudomonadales bacterium
GCTGGACGTCCGGGATGCCGGTGGCGTGGTCATCGCCGAGAACCCGGAAACCGCCCGCTTCGATGGCATGCCACGCAGTGTCATCAATTCCGGCAGCGTGGATGCCGTGCTCGCACCCGAGGAGATGGCCGGTTTCATTGCCAATGAATTGCCCACGTTACGCCTCGGCCTGGATTCCGAATCTCCCGACCCGGGTGATCAGGAAGGCTTTTCAGGCGGCATTCCGGCAATTCTGGAAATGCTGCGCAAGCGCTACCAGATCGACTTCAATTTCTATAAACCCAGAACCATCATCCGGCGTATCGAACGCAGACTGCTGCTAGGTGGAGAAGGGACCAGTGTCTCGCTGGAGGAGTACAGCAAGGAACTCAGTGAGAACCCCGACTCGCTGAACCAGTTGTACAAGGATCTTCTTATTGGTGTGACCCGCTTCTTCCGTGACGCGGAGGCTTTCCAGGTCATTGAAAAGAAGGTCATCCCGGCGATTCTGGCCGACTTGCAGCCTGGCGAGGAAATTCGCGTGTGGGACTGTGGCTGCTCGACCGGAGAGGAGGCTTACTCGCTCGCCATCCTGTTTCTGGAGGCATTGCGTGCGAAAAGCATGAGCAACAGCGTCAAGATCCTCGCCACGGATCTGCACGAGAGCTCACTGCAGTCCGCATCGCAGGGCATCTATGCCGCCAATGCAATGGGCGAGATCAGCGAGAAACTGCGCGAGCGCTATTTCGAAAACCTGGGAGAAAACAACTACCGGGTTCTGCCCGAGCTGCGCAAGTGCATCATTTTTACACGGCACAACGTGTTGAATGACCCGCCATTCACCAAACTCCACATGATCGCCTGCCGAAACCTGCTGATTTATCTCAATGTCAACGCGCAGCGGCAGGTGCTCGCCTCCTTCCAGTACAGCCTGGTCGCCGAGGGCATGCTGTTCCTCGGCGCCAGCGAGTCGCTGGGAGAGATCAATGAGGCATTCGATACGGTGGAGCGGCAGTGGAAGGTGTACAGGAAGCGGCACGGCGCACCCCTCATCAGGCGGCCCGAGATGCCCAAGTACATCGTGGATCGGCCTGCCACCACCAGCAGGGCACGCAAGACCACGTTGCTGACCAAGCTGTATGACCAGCTGCTGGAAAGATTCATGCCACCCGGCGTGCTCATCGGCGGTCATAACGAAATCATCCATATTTTCGGTGATGTGACCAACTACATGTCACCGGTGGGCGGCCGCTTCACTGGTGACCTGACCTCGCTGCTGGCGAAACCGCTGCAGATGCCCCTGATCACAGCCATGCGGAATGCCGAGAAAACCGGCACCATGTCGAAAATGCACGGTATCCAGTTTGACGATACCGGCCACCGGGTGCAGTTGTCGGTCGAGCCACTGCACACGCATCCGGAGGAACCGCACAACTTTCTGGTTCTGTTCCATCTCCAGCACGAGCCGCTGAAACCGAAATTAAGCAACACCAAGGAACAGACCGATATCGAGGTGGAAGGCCGCGTACGGGACTATATCCAGGATCTGGAAAATGAGTTGAAACGTACGCGGGAGTCCCTGCAATCCGCCGTGGAGGAACTTGAGACCAGCAACGAGGAGTTGCAGGCGAGTAACGAGGAGTTGCTGGCCAGCAACGAAGAACTGCAAAGCACCAACGAGGAGCTTCACTCGGTCAATGAGGAGCTCTACAGCGTCAATGCCGAGCATGAATCCAAGATCCAGGAGCTGAGCGTAATCAGTTCGGATCTGAAGAACCTCATGGACTCCACGGATACCGCCACGCTGTTCGTGGACAGGGAAATGCATATCCGTCTGTTTACCCCCCGGGTACAGGAAATCTTCTCCCTGCTGCGCCAGGACATTGGCCGGGATCTGCGTCACTTCCAGCCCCGGATCCCGGACTTCCAGCTGATTACCGATGTGGAAACGGTGATGCAGGGCGGCGAGCCGATTGACACCTATGTGCTGGCAGATCAAGGCGTCAGCTATTTGCGCAGATGTATGGTGTACGCCGACGCCACCGGTGAGCAGGTCGGGGTGGTGATCAATTACACAGATGTCTCCGAGGTTTTCCGGGCAAGGAAAGAGCGCGCGGAAAGCGAGGAGCGATTCAAACTGATCCTTCGCAACGCTCCCAGCGCCACTTTGCTGGTAGACGAGAAACAGCGGATCCAACTCGCCAATGAGGCAGCGTGCAATCTGTTATGTGCTGACCATGATGCGCTGGTTGGTCAGCCGCTGGACAGCCTTTTCGTGATGACACAGCCGGGGGCACGGGCCACCCTCCAGGAACTGCTGAGATGGCGGGAGGAGGCGAATGGAACGCCAGCCTGCAGGCTGCTTCTTCCCGAGGGGGATGAGGGTCGGGGCCCGGTGCCCATCGAGGTCAGGGCCGGCTACCTGCGACTGGACGAAAAACCGCACATTGTGCTGCTGGTCACGGATCTTTCCGAACGGGAAAAGCACGAGCAAAATCAGGAGAGAGCGCTGCAAGCCGCCACTGAGCTCGCCGATGCCCGCAGCGCCTTCCTGGCAAACATGAGTCACGAACTACGCACGCCGCTCAGCGGGCTGCTCGGATTCGTGCAACTCGGACTGGCGACGGAAGAAGCCGCCCACAGCCCGGAACTCAAGGAGATGTTTCAACGGATGATCGCCTGCGGTGAGCAGTTACAGGCTGTCGTCGATGCCGTGCTGGACTTCTCCCGGCTGGAGGATGGAAAACTCCGGCTACATCCTGAGACTGTCGATATCAAGAACCTGATGACCAACTGCCTGAACGCAGTGCGACCGATAGCAGATGGCAAGCGACTTTCTCTTGTTTCCGACCTGAATCAGTTGGACGGAATCAAGGTCAATATCGACCCACTGCGATTCTCGGAAGTGATCATGAACCTGCTTTCAAACGCCGTGAAGTTCACGGAGCATGGCGAGGTGAGGCTGCGGGCTTCCTGCTATGGAGATGTGCTGGATGTTGAAATCATCTATACAGGTATTGGTATTCCGCCGGAGCACCACCAGCGCATCTTCGAACCCTTCGAGCAGGTGGATACGTCTTCCACTCGCGTGTATGGCGGCACCGGTCTCGGCCTCAGTATTTCCAAACGACTGGTCAACGAGTTTGGCGGCACGTTGACACTGCAGAGCGCTCCCGGGCAGGGCAGTACCTTTCACATCAGGGTGCCCTGCACCCAGATCGCCCAACACGAGGCGGCGCAACCGCAACGCCATGATGCAGGCACCGCCACCGGGGCTCATGCTGCTTCTGCCGCAGTCGTGGCACAGAAATCATCGCTCGCGCAAAAGACGCTGGAGGGCTATTCGATCCTCCTGGTGGAGGACGACCCCGACAATCAGACAGTCATCAAGCGGCAACTGGAGCTCTACGGGGCGGTCGTCCGCGCATTTGACGATGGGCAGAGCCTGCTGGATGCGCCCAAGCTGGTGAAGCAGGAGGCGAGCCTCGTGCTCATGGACATCCAGCTTCCCGGGATGGACGGGTACGAAACCGCCCACGAGCTGAGCAAGGATTTTCCGGACCTGCCCGTGATCGCGTTGACCGCGCATGCATTTGAGGAAAACCGCGAGCGCAGCTTCGCCGCCGGCATGCGGGACCACATCACCAAGCCGTTGCAGATGCCTGAACTGATCCGGGCGATCCGCCGCTACAAACCAGTGCGAAACCGGCGCTGAGAAACTGCCCGGCAAACCCACGCTGGAGGCGATGATTCGCCTGGGTGAAAACCGGCCGCAGGAGCGGCCCGGATTGCCTCCACTGCGCTCGAAAGCAGGACTGAAAGCCGACATCCCAGCATGTCGCAGCCCCGCCAACCGCGCGCCCCTGCCCGGCGCTTTCATGCATGTTTCTGCGAAACATCGGCAAACTGCATCATCCCTGCTCGCTCAGGGCACCATCAATCACAACGTCTCATGATGGTTGAAGTGGGCATACGGGGCGCTGAAGTCCTCACCGACCTATAATCCAAGTAACTTCAGCCAAAAAGAAAGCAGGGCCGTTCGAATGAAAGGAATGGAGAGGTGGTGTTCCATTTTGGCGTACGCCGTATCCGGCTGCTGCATCGCTGCAGAAAACCACGGCTTGTTCGAAGCGACGGATTTACAGTCCCCCCCGGTACTGGATGGCAGTTGCAGTGAGTGGCCAGCGGCCTCCATGCGCACAATCTCCCTGCATCCGTCCTATCCGGGAATCAAAACCAGTGTCCCTGCAGTCGACCTGTACCTCGGGATGGATGATGCCCATGTTTACCTGTGCGCGAGCTGGCAGGACACCACCGGTGATAGCGAGCACAAGCCCTATGTCTGGGATGAGAAAAAAGAACGCTATGTAAAGGGCGCTGCACGCGAGGATCGCTTCGCCGTGCAGTTTGAAATGTCTGGCGACTACACGACGGACTGGATTTCCGGCAACTCGTTTACTGCAGACATCTGGCACTGGAAATCCGTGCGCAGCAATCCACTGAATCTTGCGCACGACAAGATGACCCAGGTCAGCACAACACCGCTGCTGCGCGCCTGGGAAGGCAAGGCTCGTAATGGCGAAAAGCTTTATATACTCAGACCAACAGATTCCGGCACAGCGCTTTACCGCACAAAACGGTACGGCGGAAAACAGCAGGCCGTCATGCCCAAATACCTGCTGACCCCTCGCGAGGAGATCTCCGGATCCATTGCCGATGTGAGCGCCCGGGGAGTCTGGCGCGAAGGTCGGTGGACACTCGAACTCTCACGAAAACGGGATACCGGCCATGACGACGATGTTGTGCTGGGGAAAGGCACCCGGTTGCGGGGAGGCATCGCAGTGTTCGATGCATCCGATGACCATGATCATATGGTGTCAGACACCCTGACATTCCAGTTCTAGCCACGGTTGGGTGGGTTCGGGGAAGGGAGAGCAGCTGTCAGAAAGCGCGTTCGACTGGAATGGGTCTGGCTGGCGCAGTCATGTCTCTCCGTGCTACTCATGGGGGTTTTGCTGTACCTGGTGTACAACCATCAGGAACGGTCCACCCAGGCATCCAGTGAACTCCACACGCTGGCCAAGCAAACTGAATCCAACCTGGCCTCCCTGCTCGACCATGTTCTTCCGGTGCTCGCCAGCGCCACCAGGGCGGAATCTCTCAGTGAGAAATTCGTGTATGAACTGGAACTGGCGCTGTTGGACCCTAGCCATGACCTGCAGAAACTGGAGGAGACCGTTGAGCAGATCGAGCGGCTCAATGACCAGTTCGACCTGCTCCGCACAGAAAATTCTGCCTTCGACCTCGCCTCCCTGAAAGAAAATTCGCTGATCATTGAGGCCGTGGGATATGAGTTTCTGGAGGAGACTTCGGTCGGCGCGCGTCGCCAGATCTATGAGGATTCGATCAACGTATTGAGAGATGTTTCAGAATCGATGCAATCGATACGGCGAGTGATAGAGCGCCAGTCAAAGGCCATCCAGGCGAGGCAGGTCGATCGCTCCCGGCAGTTGGATGCTTCCCTGGCCCACCAACAGCAAAGACAACGAGAAGTAACGCAGAACTTCCTGACCCTCTTCATCGTCGCGCTGCTGCTCGTAATGCTGCTGCAAACTATGTTTTTTGTTGCACTGAGCAGGCGTACCCGACTGCTCGGCGCTTACTCTCTTCGCATCGGACAGGAAGAATACGGCCCACCGCCTTTCCGGTCCGCAGACCCGCTTGGAACGCTTGCGCTGCAACTGGAGCAACTCGGCCAGACCAAGAAACAACTGCTGGAGGATCTGAAGGAGAAGAACGCCGCCATTCAATCCGCGAAAGATCGTGCCGAAAAAATGGCGTTTTATGACCCTCTCACCGCGCTGGGGAATCGTCGACTTTTTCAGCAGGAACTCTCCCATACACTGTCCGCTTTTCATCGACACAGGGAGCCATTTTGCCTGATGTACCTGGATCTGGACGGCTTCAAACAGGTCAACGACAGTCTCGGTCACGATGCGGGCGATGAGTTGTTGAAACAGGTCTCGGCGCGTTTACGCGCCACGGTGCGCGCCGAAAACTTCATCGCCCGCCTTGGCGGTGATGAATTTGCGATCATTTCGGATACCCAGGCCGCCGGCGGCGCACTGCTGGCGGAGCGATTGCTTGCCTCCATCGCGGCGAGCTACACGCTGAAGAACGGGATTGCACGCATTTCTACCAGCATTGGCATTGTACCGGTTGAGACAGAGGCCAAAACGGGCGAGGAGATCATGCGCAATGCGGATCTCGCGATGTATAAATCAAAACAATCCGGGCGCAACCAGTACCACTTTTATCAGGAGGACATGGATCGGGCGGCAAAAAGAAACCTGCAGCTGCGTCTGCGGTTACGGGATGCAGCGGAGCACCCGGAAGCGCATTTCCACCTGGTTTTTCAGCCGAAGGTTTCGCTCACCTCTCAACGGGTCGTTGGATATGAGGCGCTGCTGCGATGGGAACTGGACGGAGAGCTGGTTTCGCCTGCGGAGTTTGTGCCGCTGGCAGAGGGGGCTGGCTTCATCATTCCAATCTCAGAATGGGCCCTGCAGTCTGCCTGCGCAGCCGCCATCGAGCTGGCAGACAGACAGCCTGACGTTTCCATGGCAGTGAACCTGTCAGCAAGACAGTTATACAACTATGACCTGCTGCAACTGGTGTCCCGAACACTGGAGGAAACGGGCCTACGCGCGGATCTTCTGCATCTGGAGGTTACCGAAACCATGATGCTGCATTCGCTGGCAGACGCCGAACGCATCCTGCATCAGCTTGTCTCCCTGGGCGTAAAAATCTCGATCGATGATTTCGGAACCGGTTTTTCCTCACTGGCGTACCTGCAACGCTTCCCGGCCCAAAGCATCAAGGTCGACCGCTCCTTTGTCGGGGGCATGGAGCGGAATGAGAAAGACGCCATTATTGTCGAGGCGTCCATTCAACTGGCAGAGCGGTTCGGCATGAAGGTGATTTCGGAAGGCGTCGAGACGCAGGCCCAGGCTCGGATGCTTCGCACCATGGGGTGTGAACTCGCACAGGGATTCCTGTTCTGCAAACCGCAGCCACTCGCCTACTTCCTGCAGGCGGGCGAGGTTCGCCACTTCGTGAGCTAGCTGGCTGGTAAAGAACGGCTTTTACTTTCATCCACACCCAGGCCCACGATTCCATCCGACCGCACCCGAAAACCGCGCCACGAACTACATTGATCGAACCCACCGGCTACATTTTCACCTTCCCGCCGTTTCGCGCCGTAACCCTGCCCTTTCGAAGCACGGAAGAACGTAGCGGTGGATGGCTGACCGCGGCCTGAGCGCTGCACTGTGTTGGCAGCGCAAAGCTTTTCGTCGTTTCAGCCCACGTTCAGGCAGGGCCTGTATCGTCTTGCATCGAGATCCACCGCGGCAGAGCGCACGCCGCGGCAAGCACAAAAAGCAAACCAGATCATGTACGGAGGATACCCATGCATCGCCGTGTCGGCCTGATCCATATTTTGCTGCTTCTGGCGGGCCTCTTCAGTGGTGCGCAGGCAGCGGGCATGCAGCGCTATGGCTGGGTGGAGATGGCACGTCTGCACCCTTTCGACGTGCAGGCCAAGGCAAAACTCGATAGTGGCGCGCTAACCTCCTCCCTGCACGCCGAGAACGTCACCTATTTTTCCCGTGGAGAGCAACCGTGGGTCCGCTTTACGCTCGAACTGGAAGATGAACGAACCGGTAAATTGTTCCGGCGCACACTGGAAGAGCCGGTGTATCGCATTGTGCGTATCCGGGGTGCCGGGGGTGAAGAACGCCGACCCGTTGTGATTCTGACAATCTGCCTGGGCAATACGGTTTACGAGGAGCAGTTCAATCTGGAGGATCGCAGCGACATGCTCTATCCCATCCTGCTCGGACGCAGAACCATCCAGCATCTAGGCGTCATCGATGTCACGCGAACCTTCATGAATCCCCCGGCATGCGATCAGCACAGCCACGTCTCGCGCATGGATCCGAACTGAACCAGCCTAAAACCGACTGTCGACCGGCTCTCGGGTGGCAGGGGGCCGGGTCCCATAGGTGCCGGTGAGTTCCCGCAGGCGCTCCTGGCGCGCCGCTTCCTGTGCCGCGCGCCGCGCATCATCTGCCTGTCCCCGGTGGCGGAACGAGGCCGCGGGATGCTTTTCCTTCTCACGCCCTGCAGTGTTGTCACGCCGGTTCCACTCCGCTGCGTTTGCCGGTTCCTCCGGCTCTGTCACCGTTGCGGGCGCGGCACGTCCCGGCGTAACGACATTCAGAATCAGCACCTCGGTTTTCAGGTGCTTCGGCGGTCTGTCACCGAAGTGCACCCGTCCCTTTTCATCTACCCATTTGTGCACCACATCGGCCTGCAAAACCGTGGTCAGGCAGCAGAGGAGCCAGGCAGCGAGCAAACCCCTCAATCGTCGACCCCGTGCTGATGAACTGCCCGCATTTTGCGCGTACACGATCACCTCCCTGGGTTCTGAACATTCTTCATTTTTTGCGCGTAACTACCCGCGACAAACATTCGTCTCAACACGTCATGTCCAATATATGGCGCATGCAGTACGTTGAGTCGGCCTGTGCACGCCCTACCTTGTCCCGGACGTGTAAGCAGTCAGGGAGTACACGAACATGGAATTGATGATTACGCTGACGCTGGGCAGTGCACTGGTCATACTGCCCATGGTGGGCCTGGTATTGTTCGGAGGCAAGGAGGAACAATAAGACCCGACACGACGCGCCCGGCTACAAGCGCACGAGCGAAACACCCGGATTGTTTCGCCAGCGCCGGGCCGCGTTTTCCACTTTCCGTTTGCCGCCGCGGCCGGCCCCGATACCCAACTCGGAAAGGTGTTCAAAGGCCTCTCCGGGCCGCCATCCCCGCACAAGATCCATGCGCTCAAAACGATCCAGTTCGTCGCGCACCTGATTGCGCAGGCGCCCACCCACCCCGCTGGAACCCCAGCCATGCACGAGCACCAGTGCATCCAGCCCCGCCCGCCTGGCGCCATCGATCAGGTTCAGCAATTCCTCCTCCAGCGTATCTGCGCGTCGCCATTCATCCTTGACCATCGCCTCTCGCACTGGCCCGAACTGCCGCCGGGCGAAAGCCTCACCAAGCCAGTTACCACAGGCAGGGCAATCCTCGGCAGGCTCGAAAACAGCACCACAACGGGGGCATTCAACGTAAAAGACAGGATGCATGCGCGCCACTCAGGAAGATTTCATCTCTGCAGATGTATCAGAAATAGTGCTGCAGGGTCACCTCCCAGAAGCTGGCAGCACGTCCATCCTCCCGGTTACGCCCACCACGCAGTCGCAGGGCCAGATTCCGGCCGAGCTCCACCTGCTGGGCCAGGGACATCTGGAGTCGTTCCTGACCCCGTGTGAACTCCTGCAGGCCAACCCGCAGGTGCAACATGCCCGGCTGCCAGCTTCGCAGCCAGTCAAACTGCAACCCCGGTGCCAGATCAAGGTTCTGCTCACGCCGCTGCAGATACTCCAGCCTGGCGGTCGCCAGAATCGCCCCGGTACCGCCCAACACCGACCCGGCAAACCCACCACCGCCATCCACGTAGGGTGCCAGTTCCGAGCGCCTGCCCTGATGAATCCGCTGCCATCCGGTATGAACCTGCCAGGACAGCGGCCGGAAAAAGCGGTCCCGCGCCGTGATCGACTCAATGGAAAGGATTTCTGCCTCCTCAATCTGTACGGATTCGCCACTGGGCTGGGAGAGGTGCAGCCGGCCCATGGTAATCGCGGCACCTTCCCGATACCCGGCACGATTGTCCTGCAGATCGTGATAGGCACCGCGGATGGATAGTCGACGCCGGGGTGTCCCGTCCTGCACACCGAACCCCGCAGCGACCCGCGCGGAGAGATGTCCATCCTCGGGCGCCCGGGGGCGTTGCGGTGCAATCTCGGGAACGGCGGGCAAGCGGCTGATGGCTTTCAACAACGCATGACTGCGCTGCGCCACTTGCGCGTCCCGTGCAGTGCGGTCATGACGGAAGCGTAGCAATCGGTAGGCGGCCAGCAGGACAGTGCGCCGCTGCGGCTTCGGCAGCAAACGCAGGGAATCCGCTTCTGCAGCCATCGCACCTTCGGCGACATCCGCTGCGAGTGTGCGCTCTGTCGGGCTCAACTGTTCCACGTAATGCGCCAGATAGGTTGCGTGTGCCGGGCGCCAGTCCCGTTGTTGGATCAGACCGGCATCCTCGACGATGCGCACGGTGTCGATCGGAATCACCCAGGCCGGAAACCTGGAGGCGAGTTCCAGCCCGGGACGCGCCACCTCCAGCAATTCCAGCAGGCGATAGGAACAATTTTCATCGAGAAAATAGTAATCAAAATTGATGTCCCGCAATTCCCAGAGGTGATCCGTCAGCCGACCCGTTTCCTCGGCAGTAAAATCAAGTCGGTACTCCCACAGGTCACGGTTTTCCAGACGCGCATACTTCTGGATGCGCTCGTAATAGGGCTGCACCGCGAAAAGCCCCGGGTAGCCACCCGCCAGCCCGCGCCATGCGTACGCAATGCTGTTATCGCCCTCGGGAATGTATGCACCGAAGTTGACCGCAAACGAAAGCCAGAACGAGTCGCCCTCCTGCCCGGCAGGATCAATGCGCAACAGGGTGTGGCCGTACATGGAGGACGGGCTGTTCAGGTACGCGGAGGCAAAAACCAGCGTCACGCTGTGTGGGTCGAGCCGGGCGCGCCAGTCGTTGAACTCTGTGCAGTCCGGGTCGGAAAAATCAGTAGCGTTCAACGCCAGCCGGGATACCAACCAGGCAAACCTTGCAGGAAAGCGGCAACGGGCATGCTGGTTCGAACCCTCTGCGTGCGCCTGGAATGCCTGCAACGTTGCGATCAGTTCCGAGCCCGGATCGGTTGCGCCATCGGGTGACAGAAAAAAATCCGGATCATCAACGAAGCTGCTTTGGGTGCTGCCAGGCTGGTAGTGCAACAGCGCCAGCCACTCGGGGTGCTCGCCAAGGTTCAGCGCGCGGGCACGTGACATCGGCTCGTCCACCGCAGCACCGGCCGCGACAGACCACATGCACAGTAGAAGCCCGGCCAGTCCCCGCATCAGTCACTTGTTCCCGGAAAAGAAAATGCCCCGCAAAGCGGGGCATTCAGTGCGTACTGCTTTGTTCTTGTTGGATACGATCAGGAGACGTACACGGCGAGGCGCTCGTCTTCACGCATCACAGCCACGATGGAATCCATCACCTCAGCAGCGGTCACCTCTGCCGTCGGAAACAGACGGTCAAAGTTGCTGTGCAGGACCTGGGAGAAATGACCACGGTCCTCTCCTTTCACGCCCATGGAAACCGCCAGCGCATTCATCGCGTCGCCTTCACCACGCGCGACATCTTCTGCGAACTCGTCCATCACGGCAGAGATATTCAGCCAGCTCTTGCCGCCATAGGTCAGCTTGTAATCAGCGGAACAGCCGTTGGTGCCACTGGTCATACCAAAGGTCGCATTGCCGCTGGTGCCGTTGGTGGTGGATGCCAGCATGTGCATGACGAGGCCATTCTGACCCTGAAAAAGCATGTTGCCCCAGCCACAATCCGGACCGCCGGGGGCATAAGCCTGTGCTGTACCCGCGGCAATCATCAGTCCTGTTCCTGCGATTATTCTTTTGATCATGCGTGTTTCGCTCCGATCTGCTTGGGAGGGTGATACCGTGACAGGTGCCCCACACTACAGTTCACGGACACCGCGTTGGCAGACTAGCAGTTGGCGTCTGGCTTGCAAAGAATCCAACGCGAGCCCACATGACCGACCGTGCCCCCCTGCCGCAAAGTCCTTATACTCCAGTCTCTAACCTGCCCACATCTACAGGGAGCCGCGTTGCATGCCATTACTGATCAAGCTGTTTGCCGGGATTATCGGGGTCGTCGTGCTCGCGGTCGGCGGGCTGGGGATCTATCTCTCCATGTTCTTCGACCCGAACGAGTACAAAGAGCTCATTGAGGAGCAGGCCAGGACCCATGCCGGCCTGGAACTCGGCATCGAAGGCGACCTGGGCTGGTCTGTATTCCCATGGCTGGGCCTGGAGATCGGCCGCGTCACGGTGGGCGTCCCGGCCGAAGGGGGCAGCGAACCACTGGCTGAAGTGAATGCCGTACAGGTGGCGGTCAAGCTCATGCCCCTCCTGAGCGGTACCGTCGAGGTGAAGGGCTTGCTGGTGGAAGGCCTGAACGCCCAGTTACGGGTCGACAAGGAAGGCCGTGGCAACTGGGAGGCGATCGGCGGCGGTGCCGGCGCCCAAGACGCCGGCGGCGGGAAAACCGAGGAGCCGGCAGCAGCGCCGGCGCAACTGCCGGACATCATGATCGGCAGAATCGAAATCAAGGATGGGCAACTGCAGTTTGATGACGCCCAGGCGGGCCAGAAGGTGGCACTGACCAACCTGCAATTGCTGATGCAGGAAGTCACTCTCGGCAAGCCCTTTCCGCTGGAGCTGGCCTTTTCGCTGGCGCTCGCAGAACCGCAGGTTGAGGTGGATGGCACCCTGCAGGCACGCGTCACTGCAGACCCTGCGGCGGAAAGCTACTCGCTGACCGATCTCGTTTACACCAGCACCGTGGCCGGAGAGCCCGTGGGCGGCAAGCGCGTTCCGGTAGGGCTTGGTGGCAACCTGTCTGCCAACCTGAAACTGCAGGAGGCCAGGCTGGAGTCCTTCTACGTGGAACTGGATGCATTGCGTGCCAACCTGAGCATGAATGCCCAGAAAATCCTCGCGCAGCCGGAATTGGACGGGCGCATCGACCTGCCCGCTTTCAATCTCAAGAAATTACTTGCCGCGCTCGGACAGTCACCCATCGATACCGCGGATGCTGCGGCACTGACCCAGGTCGGCGCGGGGTTCAATCTGCGCCTGGCCGGTGATCAGGCGCAGATCCAGAACCTGAAACTGCAGCTGGACGACACCACGCTGGAAGGAACCGCCAGAGTGAACACCGCCACGCAGGCAGTCTTTTTCCGCCTGAGCGGCAGCAGCATCAATGTCGATCGCTACCTGCCGCCCGCGGCTCCTGAGGGCGAGGGTACCGACAACAGCCGGGATGCAGGCGCTGCCCAGCCGGCAAACGCGGAGATGATCCCGGTGGAGACGCTGCGTGGGCTGGATGTGGACGGCCAGTTCCAGATGAAACAGGTGGTGGCCTCGAATCTCACCATCGACAACATCGAACTGGTGCTGCTGGCCAAGAAAGGGCTGGTGGAAGTCAAGAAAGCGGGCGGGAACCTGTATGAGGGTTCCTTCGCCTCGACCGGCAAGATCAACGTACGCGGCAAGACCCCGCTGCTGCATGTCACCAAGAATGTCAGCGGCGTGAACATCGGCGCACTGCTGAAGGACCTCTCCAACGAAGAGCGGGTTGCCGGCAAACTGAACCTGCAGGGAGATTTCACCACGCAGGGGAATACCCAGCAGGCCTTCATGCGTGCGCTGAGCGGTGATACCCGCATTGATCTGCAGGATGGCGAAGTCCGCGGCATCAACGTGAGCGCCCTCATGTGCAAAGGGCTGGCCCGCGCCAACAAGCAGGATGTCGATACCTCCAGCTGGCCTGCTGTCACGTCCATTGACTCTGCGAAAGGCAGCATGAAGTTCTTGAATGGTGTCGGTACCAATGAGGACCTCGTGATCGAAACCGGCGGCGCCCAGGTGACCGGCGCTGGCACGATCGACCTCGGCAGCGAATCGCTGGATTACCGGACGCAGGTGAAGGTGGTCGGCAAGCAGCTTGGCAACACCACTACCAACGCGGCTGGTGAGGAAGTGTTCGTGGAAAATACCGCCTGCCAGGTCCCGGAAAAGTATCAGGCCGCTGCCGTCCCGATGCGCTGCAAGGGGCAGTTCAGCGACGACCCGGCCAAGCTGTGTACGCTCGACTTTGCCGCCCTCCTGAAGGCCGAGGCGCAGCGGCGTATCAACGAGAAGATCGACGAGAAGGTTGGCGACAAGCTGAAGGAAAAGCTCGGCGAGCAAATGGGTGAGGACCTCGGCAACAAGCTCAAGGGCCTATTCGGTCGGTAGTTTGTCCGCTCCGTCGTTCGCAAAGCGGGTGATCGCCTGGGGCCGTGTGCATGGGCGCCGGGACCTGCCCTGGCAACAGGAGCCCAGCCCCTACACGGTCTGGATCTCCGAGATCATGTTGCAGCAGACCCGGGTCGAAACGGTGGTCGGATATTTCCGCCGGTTCATGGCGGAGTTTCCCGATGTCTCAGCGCTGGCCGCAGCCTCCGAGGATGCCGTGCTGGCGCAATGGTCCGGGCTTGGCTACTACGCGCGCGCCCGTAATCTGCACCGGACCGCCAGGATTGTGGTGCATGCGCATGGCGGCGTTTTCCCGGACACGCTGACCGAACTGACGAACCTCCCCGGCATCGGGCGCAGCACTGCCGGCGCTATCCTCAGCCTGGGACATCAGCAGCCGGCGGCGATTCTGGATGGCAACGTAAAGCGGGTGCTTGCCCGCCATCACAGCTTCGACAGCGATCTCTCCAGCGCTGCCGCAATGCGGCAGCTGTGGGCCTGGTCAGAAGAAAAAATAACGGGCCTGCGTGAAGTGGGCGCTTACACACAACACATCATGGACCTCGGCGCACTGGTTTGCACACCGCAGGCTCCTGCCTGTGGCGACTGTCCGGTGGCCACCGACTGCAGTGCGCGGAAAACCGGCTCAACCCACCGGATTCCGGTTAAGCGACGTCGCCGGGAATTACCTCTGCGCAGCACGCAGATGGTCCTGACGCTCGACGCGCGCGACCGGATCCAGCTGGAAAAGCGCCCCGCCCGTGGTATCTGGGGCGGGCTCTGGTCGCTACCGGAGAGCGCTCCCGATGCATCGGAACCGGTCCGGGAGTGGCCGGTGGTCCGCCATGTCTTCACCCATTTTCAGCTCGACATCCTGCCAGTACGCGCCCGCCTGCGAGGTCATGGGGAGGATGGGGGTGCTACCCGCGCGTGGTTTACAATCGGCGCAGCGCTGCAACTGGGGCTGCCAGCCCCGGTGCGGCGGCTGATCGAAATTCTTCAGCAGGAAATGGATTCGGAAAATGACCCGCACCGTACATTGCAGAAAACTGGGTAAGGAACTGCCGGGCCTGGCGCAGCCGCCCTTCCCCGGCGCGAAGGGGCAGGAGGTATTCGAAAACATCTCCGCCGAGGCGTGGCAGATGTGGCAACAGCACCAGACCATGCTGATCAATGAAAAGCACCTGAACCTGATGGACAAGGAAGCGCGCAAGTACCTGGAGCGCGAGCGCGAGCGGTTTTTCTCGGGCGAGGAATACGATCAGCCTGAGGGCTATGTGCCGCCGGAGTCCTGATCGAACCCCGGGGGTACTTTCATGAAGTCGGCAGATCAAGCGCTGATTTCTTGACTCGGCAGGAGGCGGGCGATTAAATACGCGCTCTCTCGCACCCCGTGCACGGCCAGATAGCTCAGTTGGTAGAGCAGTGGACTGAAAATCCTCGTGTCGGCAGTTCGATTCTGCCTCTGGCCACCATTTTTCCCCGCATAACCCGCATAACCCGCATAACCCGCATAACCCGCATTAAGAAGTTCCGAGACC
>JBFKXW010000021.1:0-15199 GCA_041637915.1 Pseudomonadales bacterium
ACCAGGTAACAACGGCGGTCGAGCGGCACCGCGAAGTCGACCCGCCTCTGCAGTCGTCCGGCTTCCACGCTGCGCTGGGTCAGCGGCACCAGCCCCAGTACCACGCCCAGGCCGTTTTCCGCGGCGGCAATCGCAGAAAAGTAGTTGTCGAAGTACAACTGCTTGTTACGGCTCAGATCGATGCCCGACCGCTCCGCCACCGCCTGCCAGTCATCAGTATGGGTTCGGGAATGGATCAACGTCAGGGCAGGCAGCACCGACAGATCAATCCGCGGCAGGCTGCGCAGCAGCTTCGGCGCGGCAAAGGCCGAGACCTGCAATTCGAACAGCGGCCTGGCCTCCAGGCCGGCCCAGTCGCCCGCGCCGACACGGACGGCCGCGGTGATCCAGTCCGACTCAAACTCCACCAGCGTTTCACTGGTCTCGATACGCAGGTCGATGTCCGGATGGTTGGCCTGAAAGTCTGGTAGCGAGGGAATCAGCCATTCGTAAGCGACCTGCGCCATCGTCGAGATGCGCACCACCGGCTGCGTGAAGCGCTGCTGCAAGCGATCATAACCGCGCCGGTATCGCTCCAGTACGTCGATCACCAACTCCTGCAGACCCAGCCCGGCCGGTGTCAGCGACACCCCGCCCGGGTGCCGCCGAAACAATGCGGTATCCATGATGGTTTCCAGGGACTTGATCTGCTGACTAACCGCGGACGGGGTCACATTCAGCTCGCCAGCGGCCAGCTTGAAACTGCCATGACGCGCGCAGGCGTCAAAGGCCGGCAGATACCGAAGGGGTGGCGGCGTCCTGCGCATGGAGACAAATAAAACAATCTAAGGAGAAGACCAATATAAATCATTGAATTATCGATAATGGATTAAGATTTGCTAAACATAAATCAAGAAATTAGCGTTTGCGAAAATCAGCAGGCGCAGGCACCATTGCATCCTTGTACCGAGCGCGGCCACAGCCCCGCGACCGCACCCGAGGAGATCACCGCACATGAACCAAACGACCACGATTGCAGACAGCTTCACTTTTCGGAACGGACGGACCGTGCGCAACCGGTTCCTGAAATCTGCGATGAGCGAGCAACTCGGTCTGCCGGACCGAAATCCCGGCGAGGCATTGGAAAACCTTTACACCACCTGGTCACAAGGCGGTACCGGCATCCTGATCTCCGGCAACGTGATGGTGGATCGGAACCACCTCGGAGAACCGAACAACGTGGTGCTGGACGAGCAGAGCGACCTCGACGCATTTCGCAGATGGACAGCGGCCGGCACCCTGAAGGGCAACGAGTTCTGGGCCCAGTTGAATCATCCCGGCCGGCAGACGCCCGGGTTCCTGACGCCGGAACCCGTGGCACCCTCAGCGATCGGGCTGGGCAAGGGCCTGGAAAAAGCGTTCCGCACACCGCGCGCGCTGGATGGTGCCGAGATCGATGCCATCATCCGCAAATTTGCGACTGCGGCCCGGCTCGCCAAGGAAGTCGGCTTCACCGGCGTGCAGATTCACGGTGCACACGGCTATCTGGTGAGCCAGTTCCTGTCGCCGGACGTCAACCAGCGCACCGATGAATGGGGTGGCAGCCCCGAGAAGCGCATGCGCTTTGTGATGGCGGTGTATCAGGCCATCCGCGAGGCGGTCGGTGAGGGCTTCCTGGTATCCATCAAGCTCAACTCCGCCGATTTCCAGAAAGGCGGCTTCAGCGAAGCGGAATCCATGCGCGTGGTAACGGCGCTGGCCGATGCCGGCATGGATCTGATCGAGGTCTCCGGAGGCACCTATGAGAACCCGGAGATGGCGAAGGAATCCGGCAAGCAGAGCAGTCGTCAGCGCGAGGCATTTTTCATGGAATATGCGGAGAAAGTCCGCAAACTCGTGGACGTTCCGCTGGCCGTGACCGGGGGCTTCCGGTCCACGGCCGGCATGAATGAGGCGCTGGCGTCCGGCGCGCTCGACTTCATCGGCATTGCCCGCCCGCTCGCATTCGAACCCGCCCTCCCCAACAAGGCACTGGCAGATGACGCGTTCGCGATCGAACTGCCGCACCTGTCCACCGGCATCAAGGCGATCGACTTCATCGCCGCCCACAACGTGTACTGGTACCAGAATCAGATCTGGCGCATGGGGCGCAACAAGGCACCGAAACCTTCCCTCAGCCCCTGGCGGAGCTTCGCCGAAACCATGCTCAACAACGGCCGCCATGCACTGCGTCGCATGCGTGCCTGACACGCCCGGGGCCACGTGGTGAACACCAACGAGGAATGCGCTGTGGTCATCGGCGTGGGTGCCCGACGTGGCATCGGCGCCGCGACAGCGATTCGTGCAGCGGCAGGCGGGCTCCATGTGCTGATCGCCGGTCGCACCCAGGAAAAGCTCGACAGCATCGTCGCGGAGATTGCCTCCAACGGTGGCAGCGCCACCGCCGTGGTGTGCGACAGCACTGTAGCGACCGACGTGGATCTTCTGTTCTCACAAGTCGGTGAGCGCAAACTTCGACTGATGCTGTACAACGTCGGCCGCAACATCCCCGCCCCTTTCCTGCAAAACGAACGCGAGCTGCTGACCGGCCACTGGCGCCGCTGTGTGCTGGGTGCCACGCTGGCCGGCCAGGCTGCTGTCCGGCACATGCTTGCGCAGGAAGCAGAGGACCACCGCGGCACGATTCTGTACACCGGCGCCAGTGCTTCGCTGCGGGGCAAACCACTGTTTGCGGGGTTTGCAGCCGCCAAGGCAGGCGCCCGCGCCATGGCGCAGTCCATGGCACGCGAGTTCGGGCCGCAGGGAATTCATGTCGCCCACGTCGTCATCGACGGCGTGGTGGACGGCGAGATCGTCCGGAGTGGATGGGGCCCGCTCGGGCAGTTGCTGCTGCGCAACAAGGGCGAAGACGGCGCCCTGCTGCCCGATGAAATCGCCGCAACCTGCTGGTCGCTGCACCGACAGCCAACTACAGCATGGACGCACGAGCTGGATCTGCGACCCTACCGGGAGGCTTTCTGAATGCTCGGCACTTTCATCCGGCAAACCCTGCAGGACCGGCGCGAGCGTGCGCGCAGACAGAAACGCGCATCCGGGGCGCGGACGTTGCCGAGGGCGGCCATCGTATTTGGCGCCGGCGCCCGCCCGGGGCTGGGCACTGCCATCGCTGAGCGGGCTGCCCGTGGCGGACTCAGGGTTTACCTGACCGGGCGCAACCGGGACAAACTGGAACAGTCCGTGGAGGCCATTCGCAGCGCCGGCCAGGAGGCTGAAGCGGTGGTGGTGGATGTCACCGACGAGACACAGATCGGGGCGATTTTCGACCGTGCAAGCTCGGCCGGCTATGCAGTCGACCTGGTCATCTTCAATGTCGGCACCAATCGCCCCGGCGGCTTTCTGGACATCGACCCGGGGAAACTGGAGAAAAGCTGGCGCTCGGACTGCCTCGCGGGCTTCCAGGTGGGACAACATGCGGTTCGGCACATGCTGGAGAACGGCCGCGGCACCATCCTGTTCACGGGCGCTTCGGCTTCGCTGCGCGGCAAGGCCGGCTTCGGGCAGTTCGCCGCCAACAAGGCTGGCTTGCGCAGCCTGAGCCAGTCCATGGCACGCGAGTTCGGCCCACAGAATATTCATGTCGCCCATGTGATCATTGATGGCATCGTGGATGGCGCGCGCCTGCGCAGCAGCGCACCCGGCCTGGTCGAAGGCCGGGGCGAAGCGGGTGCCTTGCAACCGGATGCGGTCGCGGAGGCCTACTGGATGCTGTACCGCCAGCATCGGAGCAGCTGGAGCCAGGAGATCGACCTGCGCCCGTCCCACGAGCATTGGTAGCGCTGGCCGGCTACAGGCCCACGATACGTTTGAATTCCGCCAGCGTCCGTTCCTCCTGCAGCAGCGCGTCGAGGTGCTTCCAGAGCGGCCTTGCCTTTTTGCCCGGCGTCCATCCGATCTGAATTATGCCGGTTCGTGCCGGGCGGTCATCGTATTCAATCCAGTGCACCGGTGCGTCATGCGCGCGCAGCGCCCGCAGAATTTCCTGCAGCACCTCCACGCGCACCTGCGGCCCGAAGTGAAAACCCGCGCGGCACTTCCTGCACGGCGCGTACAGAATCGTCATCTGGCCGGCCGGGAATCCGCGTTCCACCAGATCCAGCGCAAACGCTTCGTAGCGGGGAATATTCCGGAACAGCTGTAGTTGGCGGACATCCGGATACCGCTCGACCCTCCGTTTCACGCCCACATCCCGCAACCCCGGCCACTGCAGTTGCAGTGCCAGGTCCTGCTCAAAATAGGGTGGCTCGCGGGTGCCATAGCGGTACATCAGTGCCACCAGTTGCCCGGACGGGTAGGCCGCCTTGCGGGCCAGGCGGCGGTTGAGCAGGACAGTTGCCGAATGCTGACCCGCCTTGACGAATGCGCCCACCCCGGTGCTGCGCGCGTTGTCCCGCTCATACAGGTACAGGTATCCGCGCTGCGCCGCCTGCGCCTCCGTTGCGGAATAGCGCACACGCACCTGCGCCTCAAAGTACCCCTGTCGCACCAGCTCAGCACCGCGCACCGATGCAGTAGCCGGTGTTTCGCCACGCGCGCGTTCTGGCGGAACGGAGGCAAATTCTGGCGCTGCGTCGCCTCCCAGGCCCCGGTCAGCCAGCGAAACCGGCGCAGACCAGTCCGGACCATGCCGCAGCAGGATGATCACCACGCCCAGCAACAGGCCCAGCCCGAACATGAAACGCCGGCTGCGTTTTGCATAGGCCTGCGGCGTTTGGCGACCACCGCCCGTGTCACCGCGCTTCTCCGGATTGATTGCCACCTGCTCCCCTGAGCGACCCATGGAACCTGCGCACGCCGTGCCGGACGGTACCGCCCGGCACAGCAGCTGCCGACACGCCACGGAACACCGTACCATGTTGTCTGCACGGTCAGCAGAAGGAGCTACACGCATGGATTACACCGGCAAATCAGTCTTCGTCGCAGGTGGCACCAGCGGCATCAATCTGGGCATTGCGCGTGGCTTTGCGCAAGCCGGCGCGAAACTGGCGGTGCTGAGCCGCAAGCAGGAAAAAGTCGATGCCGCCGTTGCCGAGTTGCAGTCCCTGGGCGCAACAGCCATCGGTTTCGCGGCAGACGTGCGCGACTATGAGGCGATCGCCAACGCGTTGGCCGAAACCGCACGGCAACACGGGCAGTTGGATGTCCTGGTTTCCGGCGCCGCCGGTAATTTTCTGGCGCCGGCACTGGGCCTGTCCGCCAATGCCTTCAAATCGGTGGTGGATATCGATCTGCTGGGTACATTCAACGTGCTCCGCGCCGCATTCGAACACCTCAACAAGCCCGGCGCGACCGTGGTGAATATCTCCGCACCGCAGGCCTGGCTGCCGGTCCCGTTCCAGATTCATGCCTGCGCGGCCAAGGCCGGGGTGGATCAGGTCACCCGCACCCTCGCCATGGAGTGGGGCCCTTCGGGCGTGCGCGTCAACGCCATCGCTCCCGGGCCCATCGAAGACACCGAGGGCATGGCGCGCCTGTCTCCCAGCCCGGAGGCGACCCGCAAGCTGACCGACACCGTGCCGTTGAAGCGCTTTGGCACCAAGGAAGATATCGCGGCCGCCGCGCTCTGGCTTTGTTCTGACCAGGCTTCCTACGTGAACGGGGTGGTATTGCCCGTGGATGGCGGCTGGTCACTGGGGGGGTCGGCCGGGATGATGCCCGCCGCGAAGTGATTGCTCAGCGTTGCTGACGTTGCGCCAGCGCGTCCAGCGTTCGCTGCAACTGCTCCACCTGTCCGCTGAGCTGATCGACCTTCTCCAGCAAATGCGCCCGGTCGTCGGCGGCTTCCGCTTCCACACCGGCGTTGTGCTCGGCGGTCATGACCTCGAGGATCGCGCCCACCATCATGTTCAGGAAAATAAAGGCGGTCAGGAAAATAAAGGACAGGTAAAACAGCCAGCTGAATGGGTAGACCGCCATGGTTTCGTACATGACATCGGTCCAGTCCTCGAACGTTGCGACCCGGAACAGGGTCAGCATGGAGATCGAGATGTCCCCCCAGAGCGTTGGATTGATTTCCGCGAAGAACAGCGAACCGGACGCACCGTAGATGTAAAAAATCACGAACATCAGCAGCGCGATGTAGCCCATCTGCGGAATCGCCTTGATGAGCGCATTGATCAGCGAGCGCAGCTCCGGGATGACTGAAACCAGGCGCAGCACGCGAAATACACGCAGCAGGCGGCCGAGCAACACCGCATCGGCATTTTCCAGCGGGATGATGCTGCCCAGGACAACAACGAAATCGAAAACATTCCAGCCGTCATGAAAGAAACGCTGCTTGTTTTCATGTACCGCAAAACGCAGCAGAATCTCGACCAGAAAAAACAGCGTAATGGCATAGTCCAGAATGGAAAGCGACTGCTCGACCAGTGGTGGCAACTCGTAGGTCTTCGCACCAATCGCCAGCGCCGAGATCACAATGACCAGAATCACGAAACCCTGAAAGGCGCGACTGGATTCAATGCGCTTCAGATGCAGGTTCAGGTCTTGTGCGGTACTGGCCATCGCGCGATTCTACTGCAACTCCATGGTTCGCGGGGCGCTCCGTCTACGCGCCGCCCCGACGCACACTGCTCGGCCGTATAGCCTCCCAGGCCTTCAGATCGGCCGCCGCGAGCGGGTCCTCGCCACGCAGAAAACACCGCAGGTTCTCGAAATCGTCATATCCAAAGAAAAGCGTCCCGGAGACACGCAGGCTGGGCACCCCGAACACGCCTGCCTCCACTGCATCTGCGGTGGCCACGGCGAGCTGCTGCTTCACAACGGATGAACCTGCTGCCTGCAGAACCGCATCCGCATCGACGCCCTCCGTGGTGAGAATCGCGTGAACCACCGCTGCATCGGTCACGTCGAGCGCCTCCACCCAGACCGCGCGGAACAACGCGCTGATCACACCCTGCTGGCTGACATCTCCCTGCAAGGCAGTGGTCACCCGCAACGGCAGCAGGGGATTGAACGGGTGGGAGGCAGGCGGCCGCATCGGCACACCCAGCCGATGCGCCTTGCGCAGGACATCCCTGATCATCCACAAGGCTTTCGGGCGGATTTCTGCCGGCCCCAACTGGCCATGCGCTTTCAGCAAGCCGGCAAACAGAACGGGAACCGGCCGCAGGGTCAATTCGAACTGTGCCAGCAGGGGCGGCAGCTGCGTCCAGGCAAGGTAGGCGTTATGGGAGAGATAGTCCCAGTAGAAGTCGACGGTTTTCAATACCTTACTCTCTCCTCCCGGCCTGATTGCAGATCGACGCCGCCCGATCGCCGATGGATGTTGCCTCCTGCAGAGGAGGCGGCAGGGCAACAAAATCAGCGATGGGCGTCAGAGGCCGGGGCTCCACCCGGTGTTCGGTCGCGGCCTGTCGCAGGCCGCGACGGCCTGAGTCAGGCCCATTGCGCAGCGTGAAAGCGCAGGTGCGCCTCGACAAAGGTCGAGATGAAAAAGTAGCCATGGTCGTAGCCGTCGTGGCGATGCAGTTCCAGTCGCTGACCGGTTGCCTCGCAGGCCGTCTCCAGTTTCTCCGGCAGCAACTGACCCGCGGACAGGAATGGATCTGCAAGGCCCTGATCGACACGAATCACGTCCGGTCGCGGCCCCTGTGCCTGCAGCAATTCGGTGGCGTCATATTGCTGCCAAAGTGCGTAATCTTCACCGAGGTAGCGCGGAAACGCCTTCGCACCCCAGGGGCAGGAAGCCGGCGCGCAGATCGGCGCAAAAGCCGACAGGCTCCGGAAGACTTCGGGGTTGCGCAACCCCAGCACCAGCGCACCATGCCCACCCATGGAGTGACCGCAGAGACCGAGTCGCGCCGGGTCCAGCGGAAATTCGGTGGTCAGGCAGGGAAGCAGATCCTGCAGGATGTAGTCGTACATGCGGAAATACCGCGACCAGGGCGCCTCAGTGGCATTGAGGTAAAAACCCGCTCCGGCACCGAATTCCCAATCGTCGGCCTCTCCGGAGATGCCGGTATCCCGCGGACTGGTGTCGCAGGTGATCAGCATCACGCCGAGTTCGGCGGCGATCCGCTGTGCACCCGCCTTGATCATGAAGGTTTCCTCGGTACAGGTCAGACCCGCCAGGTACAACAGGCCGGGAACAAGTCCCTTTGTCGCCTGGATAGGCTGATAGACCGAAAACTGCATCGGCAAACCAATGGCCGCGGAGTCGTGCCGGTAATAGCCCTGCGTGCCTTCGAAACAACGATGTTCGGAGCGCGTTTCCACGGTCAGTACACCACCACGCTGCGAATCGATTCACCGCGTTCCATCAGTTCAAAGCCCTCATTGATATTTTCCAGAGCCAGCGTATGCGTGATCAGGTCATCAATGTTGATCCGCCCCTCCATGTACCAGTCAACGATTCTGGGCACATCGGTGCGCCCGCGTGCGCCGCCGAACGCGGTGCCCTTCCAGGTGCGCCCGGTGACCAGTTGAAACGGCCGCGTGCTGATTTCCTGCCCGGCACCGGCGACGCCGATGATGACGGAGACACCCCAGCCACGATGACAGCACTCCAGCGCCTGACGCATGAGCTGCACATTGCCCACACATTCAAAACTGTAATCGGCGCCCCCATCGGTCCGCTCGATCAGGTGCGCAACCAGGTCACCCTCTACTTCTCTCGGGTTCACAAAATCGGTCATGCCGAACTGTCTGGCCAATGACTCGCGCGCCGGATTGATGTCCACACCAATGATCTTGCCGGCACCCACCATCTTCGCGCCCTGAATCACATTCAGGCCGATACCGCCCAAACCGAAAACAACGACATTCGCCCCCGCCTCCACTTTGGCCGTGAAAAGTACCGCGCCGATGCCGGTCGTGACACCACAACCGATGTAACAAATCTTTTCGAAGGGGGCGTCCTCGCGTACTTTTGCCAGCGCGATTTCCGGCATGACGGTGAAGTTGGCGAACGTGGAACAGCCCATGTAGTGATGCACGGGTTTGCCCTGATAGGAAAACCGCGAGGTGCCATCCGGCATCAGGCCCTGGCCCTGCGTGGCGCGAATCGATGTACACAGGTTGGTTTTGTGCGAGGTGCAACTCTTGCACTGACGACATTCCGGCGTGTACAGCGGGATCACGTGATCTCCTGGCCTCAGCGTGGTCACGCCCTCACCCACCTCGACCACCACGCCGGCCCCCTCGTGCCCCAGGATGCTGGGGAACAGACCCTCCGGATCCGCACCGGACAACGTGAAATGGTCGGTGTGGCAAATGCCTGTGGCCTTCACCTCCACCAGCACCTCGCCGGCTTTCGGCCCTTCGAGCTGAACGGTATCGACCACCAACGGCTGACCCGCCCCCAATGCCAGTGCGGCCTGTACATCCATGCGTTGCTCCTCTGTGCTTGGTTTCTTTCAGGCCGCGCACTGCACGCACCCTGACGCGAAGAGTCTACCGTATCAACCGGCAGGCCTCGAAAGAGGTCAGGCCCGAAAGAAGAAGCAATCCGCTATTCGCCGGTGTACCGGGCAGTTCAAAAACGCAGCGTACCGTTCAGAGCCGCCACGGGGTACCAGCGCAATGGGCTCAGGTCATTGTTGAGCTGGTCTTCCTCACGCTCCACATCCGCCCGCAGCGCCGCACATTGCACCGGGGTCAGCAGGGGCCCGCAGTTTGCCGTCAGACTGGCAGCAGGCGCACCGTGGTACATCACGCCGAGGTCTGCGCTGAAGGAAAAATTGCGTTCAGATCCCGTGCCCCAGTCCCAGCCAAGACCGAGGTATGGGGAAAGCAGATTGAAATCGATCTTGCCATCTACCTTGTCGACGTTGGCAGACGGATAGAACGTGGTACCAAACGTGAACCCGCCAGCCGTGGGCCGCGCCTCGATGTCCACGGAATTTCCATTCAGAACCAGCCCCACGCTGACACGGAAGGCACCCTGCCAGGGATGCCAGTCGATCAAGCCGTATCCACTCATCAGGTTCCACGTGGTCTTGTAGGAGACCTGATCTTTCTCATCCGTGCGGTTATATCGGAACCCCGCGGCACCAACCCGCACCGCCAGATGCAGCCGGTCCCCCTGCGCGAAAAGCGGCATGCGAATTTCTCCGCCAAGGCCCAGGGTACTGGCGCGCGCAGAGACGGTGGAATGTTCAAACAACTCATATTGGAATGCCTGTACAGCCTGGGGCATCGTGCAGGCCAGTAGAAGCAGCAAACGCAACAGCGGTCTCATGGGTGTCTCTTTTCGGAAGGCGGCTATTAAAGATAGTCGCGCGGTGCTCAATCGACCACTCATTGACCAATCGCAGGGGTCCCTGCAAAGTGATGAGTCGCTCTCATACCCGACCTGGAGAAGGTCATCTACACTCGGCATTGAGCCCTCTGCACAAGTCAGTTGCGTGCGCCTGCAGTATCAGATCACCGTCAGCTTCCTGCCGTTCATGATGTTCGTCTGCATCACGTTCGGTCTGTTGCAGTTCGCAGTGCTGTATCAGGGGAAGATCAACGCGACCCGGGAATTCCTGCGGGCGACTGCAGTGCTGCAGTCGAACCGCGTCCGGGAAGGCCTGGCGCAGCAGGAAAGCATTCTGGGCTCACTGACCAGCCGCACCAAACTGCGTCGTTCCATGGCCGAGTGGGGCGATGTTGGAAACACAGAATCACGCGCCAGTGCCGAACGGATACTGCGCGACGCTGTGACCGGCACACCCAGCGTTCTCGCCGTGCACGCACTGGACCCGTTGGGACATGTCATCGCTTCCACAACAAACATAGAGGCCGGGACGCTGTTCGAGCTGCCGGAGCTGATCAACGACTTCGGCTTCAAGGATCTGGGCGGCCTGTCGGCCAACAAGCTACCGATGTTTGGTCACCGCCCGGACGGCCGACTGATCCAGTTGATGATGGGCCCGGCGGTGCTGGATGACCTGATCGTCGGATATCTTGTCGCGGAAGTCGTGCCCGTGTTCATTACCGGATTTGCGCAGGACTACGAGGGCATGGGCCAGACCGGCGAAACCATGATCGGACAACGCAACGCAGCCGGTCATGCAGTCTTTCTCGGGCCGCAACGTTTCCCCGAACAGGCGATCACCGGCAGGTTGGTCCGTGCGGACAAGCAGTACGTCCCGATCCTTCACGCGGTGAATGGCGTGCAGACATTTTTCACCTCCGCACCGGACTATCGCGGGGAACAGGTGCTCGCAGTGACGCGGGAGATTCCGGGATTTGAACTGGGCGTTGTAGCCAAGATTGACCGAAGCGAGGTGCTGGAACCGGTGTTCGAGGCAGGCCTGCTCACCATCATCAGCCTCATCATCGTGTTCTTCGTCCTGCTGATGATTTCACGCGTTCTTGCACGCTCCATTTCCCGCCCCATCGAGGAACTGACAGCCCGTGCGGAGGCAGTGCTGAAAAAGCGGCAGATTTGGACACCCAAGAATGAGCTGCAGAGTGAGTTCAGCATACTCACCGTCACGATGAACAGCCTGCTGGACAGCCTGTTTCGTGCAGAACAGGGTCTCAGCGAAGAACGCATCAGCCGCACGCCACAGCCCCCCCACGATGCGGAGACAGCCAAGCGCTGAGCGTTCTGCCCGGGGCAGCCGGCCACCGACATTCGATAGAATGCGCACAATGCTGACACGCCCCATCCCACAGGAACCATGAATTCCCGCCTCACCCTGCTCTGTGCGCTCTGCCTGCTGTACTGCCCGGCTCTGCTGCCCACCGCCCAAGCGGACGCACCCCGACTGCTTCGTGCAACAGATGCTTTCTCCCGCCCGCTGCCCGGATTGCAGGAATACGAGATGGACCGGTTTCTGCTTGGGCGCTCTTTTTTCCGGCAGCCGTGGGTGCAGGCGCCATCCACGGTCACCGCCCGGGACGGACTGGGCCCCCTGTTCAGCGCCAATGCCTGCCAGGGGTGTCATATTCGAAACGGCCGCGGGGTTGTCCCGGATGCGCCGGGGCAAGCCCTGCGTGGGGCGGTCGTACTGCTGCGAAATGACGATGACCTGGTTCCCGTCTACGGTCAGCAACTGCAGACCCGTGCGGTTGCGCCGCTGCGACCCGAAGCCAGGGCAGCGGTGCACTGGGACACCCATACCGAGGAACTGCCCGACGGCACGATGGTGGTCTTGCGCAAGCCCCGGCTGCAACTGTCCGACTGGTCCCACGGCGAGCCGGCAGAACCGGCGCGCGCCGAAATTCGCATTGCCCCCCCCATGATCGGGCTGGGCCTGCTGGAGGCGATTCCGGACACCGACATTATTGCCCATGCCGTTCGACAAGGTGAACGGGGTGGCGAGGGCTTCCCCAACCGCGTGCCGCATGCCACGTCCGGGAAAGGTGCGCTGGGGCGCTTTGGCTGGAAAGCCAGCGTGGCGGGCATTCATCAGCAATCCATGAAAGCATTCGTGCAGGACATGGGCATCACATCACGCCTGTTTCCGCACGACACCTGCACATCGCACCAGACGATCTGTCACCAGATGCCAGAAGGCGGCGTGCCGGAAGTCGAACCGATGGTCGAAGACGGCGTGGTGTTCTACGCCAGTCATCTGGCACCGCCGACACGCGGTGACACGCGGTTGCCGGCGATCCGCCGGGGCCGCCAGCTGTTCGACGCGGTGGGCTGCGCAGGCTGCCACCAGCCGCGCTGGGTCACCGGCGAACATCCCGGGTTCCCCGCGCTTTCCGGGCGGGAGATCTTTCCCTACACGGATCTGCTGCTGCATGACATGGGCAAAGGACTGGCGGGCGCGGTGCGGGAGGGTCAGGCAGGCGAGCGCCACTGGCGCACCGCGCCCCTGTGGGGGCTGGGGCGCACGTGGACCGTGTCCGGGGCGCAGGCCGGCCTTCTGCACGATGGCCGCGCACGAAACATTGTGGAAGCCATACTCTGGCATGGCGGAGAGGCCGAGGCCGCACGGGACCAGTGGGCGGCACTGACGGCAGCGGATCGCCACGCAGTGGTGCGTTTTATGGAATCTCTGTAGAAAGCGGAGGGTTAGCGCTGCACGGAGTCTCGAAACGCCGCCAGCTGAAATTCATCCCGCTTTTTCGGGTGGGTGTGGATGACCAGTTCGAGGAAGGAACGCTGCCCGATGTAGGTGTCCGAGCGGTACCAGGTACGCAGATTGCCCGTACCCCGGTAGCCCCAGAAACTGGCCACGGTGCCCAGCCCGTTGCGGTGGATCGCGACCTTGAAATCATTCAGGCCAGCGACCCGGGCGGCGCGCTCCATTTGCGGCTTCAACTCGGCCCGGAAGGCCGCACGATCCTTGATGTACCAGGACCCACAGGACGCCCGCATGACAGCCCCGTTGCGGGTTCGACTGGTTGCGACGGTGATCCGCCGCTCCCCGGACCAGCGCACCTGATAGCTGGGTTCATTGAAAAGGATGGCACTGAACTCGCAGCCCTCCGGGTGGAAGCGGTGGGTCTTGGCTGCGTTCACCGGCATACACAGCAGTGCCAGACCGAATAGAAGAGAAATGGCACCTTGGGCACGCATGCGGAAACTCCGAACCATTGAACTGTTGTCTTCCCGGGCCGCTCGGCAGCCGGGGCCATCCAGGAAACAACAATAACGGTCCGCGCGGCCGCTGCCTGCTGTACATCGGTGCGTAAGATCAGCGGGAGGATGGGGACGTTAGAAACCGCGCAATGACGCAAACAAGCCGTGGCGTCTACTCCGTGGCGCCAAGTCGCAGTTCCAGCAGGGTTTCGCCCGCTTCCAGCGAAATCTCCACCACGCCCTGACGAATCTCCAGCGCACCGTCGACGCTGCCATTTCGTACCAAGGTACGGGGCCCGGATCCGGCCAGTTCGATGAACCGGAGCACAAGGTTGGCATCCGTCGCCACCTGCACCGCCAGGTCGCGCTCTCCGGTCAGGCTCAACTGGGCGGCATCCAGTTGCAGCGACGCGACATTCTGAAGCGACAGGCGCAGTTCGTTCCAGACCACTTCCATCGGACCGTACATCGGCTCGGTGACCGACTTCAGGGCGTTCGTGCGCCCGGACGGGCCACCTTCATCCACCAGCTGATTGTTGGTTCTGAGGGCCTGTTGCGACAGCAGGGGCTGATGAGGAATGGCGAAAGATCGCAGCATCACCTGCTGCGGCCTGGACGCATCGGCAAAGCGCATGCGGTCGATGGCATACGCGCCATCATGCACCAGGCCCAGGTCCGGATGGTCATCACCCGGCAGGCGCCGGTAAATGATTTCGGCCGGCCGGGTCACACGCCGGGAACGATTGAATAGCGCCATGGTATTGGGCAGAGCGTCGTAGGTCGCAGAGGCCTCATGGGTCTTGTCCAGATACCGATAGAACGTCGCGTCATAACCCAGCGCGGACATCGCATCGTAACCAGCCTGCGAGCCTTCAGCGAACTCATCCAGGAAATCCAGTTGTCCGGCAACCAGTTGATAAGGGATGTGACGCAGATTCGGCATCAGCTCGATGGAGGCCGCGATCTGGCTGGGGCTGACCGCTGCGAAAAGGTCCGGATTTCGGGTACTGACATTGTGCGTTCCGATCGAGCCCATCGAATGGCCCATCAGGTAAATCCGATCCGGATCGACGTTGTAGCGACTTCGGATGTCCGCCAGCACTTCCAGCACATCGAGTTCCCCGGGGCCCCGATAACTCAGGTCACCGCGACCCAGCAGTCCTGCAAAAAGATAGCCGTGCTGTGTCATCTGCTCTTCGAGATTGGGCAGCACACCGAACGGTTCGTAATAGAAATTGTTCAGTCCGTGCAGGTACAGGATCAGCGGCCACGGCTCATCGCCGTTCCCGTATGCATCCGGAACCAGCATCCCGTAGGGCTGCAGCGCACCCAGATATTCGTAGGTAAGCACGGCTTCGTCGCCTGGTACTTCCGGCGGGAGCGGGAACGGCTCGGGCGGCCCGTCGGATTTGCGGATGCCGTCGCCGAAATCGGCGCGAGACTCATAAAAGCGCGCCAGACGACCGAAGCGCGCAGGGGGTACCATCGATTTGCCGGGCACGAGGTTTTTTGGATCCACCACAACGCGCTGGTCGGAAACGTCGCCGTCCAGCAACACCGTGCTTTCGGTTCGCGCGGTGAATACCCAGTTCGCGTCGTCGGCGAACAGGAGGGAGAATACGGCCGGCCCGGTACGCTCACTGGACCCGGAACCAGGCCGATCGGTGGTCGCGGAACCGACGGGCACCGGCCAGT